>JBGSQR010000120.1:0-4154 GCA_041737975.1 Geobacterales bacterium
GTGTTTTGTCCTGATCGACCTGAAGACCGGCGAGTTGACCCATCAGGATATCGGCCAGATGGACATGTATGTGCGCTTATACGAAGACACGATCAAAGGAGCGGACGACAACCCGACCGTCGGCATTATACTCTGCACCGAAAAGGATCAGACTGTTGTTAAATACTCGGTGTTGAAAGAGAGCAGCCAGCTCTTTGCTTCGAAATACCGGCTTTATCTACCGTCAGAGGAGGAGTTGCGGGTGGAGATTGAGCGGGAGCGGGCGTTTGTCGTGCGGGAGTTGGGTGTGAGATATGGGGTGGCGGAGGAGTGAGATGGGGGGCGAGAAACCTTAACGGCTATGATCCGCAGATTACGCAGATAACGGCAGATGGAAAACAAGACTTTTGGTTTATCTGTGAAAATCTGCGTCATCTGCGGATAAAAGGTTTGTGCTGTGGTTAGTGTTATCGAGATTCCCGGATTGACTTCAATAGAATGAGGGCTTAATAGCTATGATCCGCGGATAGCGCAGATAAAGGCAGATGAAAAACAAGACTTTTGGTTCTATCTGTTAAAATCTGCGTCATCTGCGGATAGAAAGTAAGTACTTGGTATTTCGGTTATAGATCAGGAATTACGGGCATTGACAAATCAAATGGTAAAGGTGAACACCATGGAAAAGTCAAAAGTTACAAGGCCAAAAGCCGCTTCAAGCGCATCAAAGACTCTGAATATTTAAACTAGGAAATATATAGTAAGTACCGATATGTTAGAATTTAGCAACTGTTGGACTGAGCATGTTTCAGACGTGATAACAGCTTGTACTGCACAGTAGTTATTAGTTTATATATTTCAATAAAGTAGGGCATGAGTTACATGATAAAATTCCTCCACACCGCCGACATCCACCTCGGCAAAACATACCGCACCTCTACCGGTGAAACCGAGCGCTACGAAGACTTTTTCCGTATGCTCGGCGGCATTGTTTCTGACGCTATTACGGAAAAAGTTGATTTCGTCCTGATTGCCGGAGACCTGTTCCATACCGGCCAGATTCTTCCCCGCACCTTTGCCCGCACCATCGAAACCCTGCAACCGCTGAAGGACACTGGTATCCCTTGCATTGCCGTGGAGGGGAATCACGACTGGATTCATCGCCGCGACAGCATTTCGTGGATGGAGGCGCTGTCGCAGATGGGATATATCTGCCTGCTCCGGCCATCCCGCACGGAGAACGGCGATTACAGCTTTGATCCGTTCGACTCGGAAACCGGTGCAGGGGGCCATCTTGAAATCAATGGACTCAATATTTACGGCCTGGGGTATATCGGTACACAGGCCGGGCATCACGTGGCGCGCATCTGTGAGGCGGTGACCACTGAAAACAATCTGCTGCTGTTCCATGTGGGGTTGTGGACATATTCACCGGTGGAAATCGGCAATATGCAGCCTGCCGAAGCGTTGCCGCTGGCAGATAAATTCCAGTATGTCGCTCTTGGACATGGCCATAAGCCTTATATCGTTTCCACACCGGAAGGGCGTGCCTATGCCTTTAATCCTGGTTCGCCGGAGCGGGTTAACTTCGGTGAGGAAAAATATGACAAGGGCTATTATCTGGTAAAAGTTGAAAACGGCAATTTCAACCATGAATTCCGCCGTACTTCACCTCGTCCCATGTTTGTGTTGACCGTCAACCTTGATGGCAGTGAAAACTCGGATCAGGCTTTAGAAAACTTCCGCAATCAAGTAAAGGATAAAACAGCATCTTTAACTGATGTACTCCGTCCATTACTGGAAATCAGGCTTGCCGGGCGTGTCGCCTTTCATCCTTTTGAGCTGGGTCGGGAACGGTTAAGGTTGGCACTGGACGAAATCTGCAACCCTCTGCATGTGGAGATTAAGAACCACCTCTCGCTGGTGACCCGCAGCGGTGATGTGGAAGACGTCAAGAAAAGCCTTTCGGAAATAGAGCGTGACGTGTTGGGAGAACTTATCTCTGCCAATAGCAGTTACAAAGCACGGGAGGTCGAACTGGTCAGTCTGGCTCTGGCAATTCGCGATCAGGTAATGAAAGGGGACGTGGATGGAGAAGAGTTGTTGAGTCTTCTTTCACGTGAGTCATAGCTATGCAGATTATTTTGATACATCTCAAAAACATCAAATCCCATCGCGACACTGAACTTTACTTTACATCAGGTATAAACGTCCTGTCCGGTCCTAATGGAGTTGGCAAGAGCACAATTTTCGAAGCCATTGGCTATGCGCTCTTTGGTGTGGATGCCCGTGATTTTGTCTCCAATATCGACCGTTTTCTTTCCATAGGGACCAAGAAGGGGGAGATCAGCGTCGTTTTTCAGACGGATGACGGTGAAACCTACCGGGTAAACCGGACTGTCGGAACCGGTGCCAAGTGGTTATTGTTCAAGGAGATTGGCGGTCATTTTGAGGTCGAGGATCATGCCCGTCTTGAGGAAACAGAAGCACGTATTGCCGGTTTGCTCGGGCTGGATAACGGTCGTTCGTTGGCGGAACAATTCAAGCTTGTAATCGGTCCTTTTCAGAACGATTTCCTTGGTCCGTTCGTAATTAAACAACCCACAAAACGTCAGGAGGCTTTTGACGAAATTCTCGGTATTGATGCCTGGCGCAAAACTTATAAAGGTACTGCCATTCTTGTTTCAGCTGTACAGGAACATCTCAAGTTGCTTGCTGTAGAAGTAAATGCCAAGCAAGAGCAGTTGGAGGTGTTACCTGCAAAGGAAGCAGAGCTCAACTCAATCAGCAGTGAATTGAAAGTTAAAACTCAAACATTGAAAGATAAGGATGTCAGTCTCAAGTCTGTGGATGAACAGCTTTTCGGCCTTGATAACCTGGAAAAGACAATAGTTACACTTGCCAACGAGTTACAGGTGCTGGAAAACCGCATTAAAGATGGTGATTTAAAAATCAATGAGCAGAAACATCGTGTTGATGAGGCTGTTAAAGCGCAAAAAGTTCTTGAGGATTCCAGAGTCGGTAAAGAAGCATACGAGAAGGTAGAAGTTCTCCTTACAGAACTAAGGAAGAAAGAACAGGCCCGTAGAACGGTTGAACAGGAAGTAACCGTTCTTGACAAAGAAGTCCTGCGTCTGACCCAGTCACTGAATCATGAGCGTTCAGAAACTGAAAAAACAGAGAAACAGCTCAAGAACGAACAAGAGCAGCTTGATAATTCACGTAAAACCTTTCAGGTTGATGCAAAACTTTCTGAAACAGCATCAGGATTGCCCGGTTTACAACAGGAAGTGGATAAGTTGAAAGGGCAGAGATCTCTGCTGAACGGACGTCGTGAAAGCCTGCTGGAGGGTAAGGATAAGTTGGCTGAAGGTATCTGCCCGTTCTTTCAGGAACAATGCCAGAATATTGCCGGTACTACCCCACGTGATGTGTTCAGCAGCCGTGTCGGTGATCTGGAAAAACAGATATCCGATTTGGATAACAAGATTGAAGCAATCACCCGTCAGGTCAAAGAAGCAGAAACAGCCGAGAAGGAGTTGAATGCCCGCAAGGTCAGGTTGCAGGAATTGGACAAGCAGGCCGCTGTCCTAGAAGGGCGTTTCAATAAGAACCTTGAACGGAGCGCCGGACTTGAAAAACTGACAGCACAGCATCTTGAATCGGTCCGGAAAGTTGAATTGCGCAAAGCCGATTTAAAGGCATTTGTAGATCTGGATAAGGAAATAGCGCAATCCGAGCAGGAACGCTTACTACACCAGGCCGCAAAGGACACTTTTACCGCCAATTTGAATGCTGCCCATGATCTTGAAAACCGCAGCCAACACCTGACAAAAATGGAGCGGCTGCTGGAAGATTTGAAGAATCAGGCTAAAACTGGTCAGGACAGGTTGGCCGAAAAGAAAAGTTCCTATCAAACAGAACAACATATAAAAATACGTCTGGAAAAAGAGAGTCTCTTATCCGAAGTTGCAACCCTTCGCCAGCAGATTATTGACATCGAAAAGAATGTCGCACGATTGGACAAAGAAATAGAATATCTCAAAAAGATTAAAGCGGAGATCGAGGCCAAACAGGTCGAGATAAAGGCATACGAAGAGAAGGAAAAGCTGGTCAAGTTTTTGCGAAATCAGGTGTTCAAAAATGTTTCCGCCCAGCTGTCGGAACGGTTTAGAGAA
>JBGSQR010000142.1:0-2621 GCA_041737975.1 Geobacterales bacterium
GCTGCCTGGAAGCTGCAGGGAGTCACGGAATGGAGCGACAAGGAAACAGAAGGTGTTTTGGCTGCAGGAAAATATACGCTTGAACTCAAACCGGTCAGTGGCTATAAAACTCCTGAGAATAAAACAGTCGAAATACGTGACAGGGATACGGTCGAAATGCTGGTGATTTACATAAAACTATAAGAAGGATAAGGAGTGAAAAATGAACCTGATTAAACTAATTTTGGTGGCTTCAGCATTTGTTGTTTTTTCCTCAATCCCCTCCATAGCTGCACCTGAAATGCGTGACGGAAAGTGGGAGATCAGTACAACCATGGAAATGCCCGGCATGCCTTACAAAATACCACCTACTGTGGTTAGTCACTGTTATTCCAAGGATGACGTGAAAGATCAGAAAAAGGTTGTTGCCAATAAAAACAGTGACTGTACAGTTACTGACATGAAAACCTCCGGTAATAAAGTAACCTGGAAAATGAAGTGCACCGGCAAGAGCAAAGGAACCTTTGATGGAGAGACAGTGTTTGGCAAGGATACCTATACTTCGACCATGAATATGAAGTCAGAAGGTAGAAGCATGAAAACCAAGATTAAGGCAAAACGTGTTGGTGCCTGTCCTTAGTGATATTTTTCTGTTTTTTATCCCCAAACTTTAATTAACGTTAGAAGCCAAATATTGGAGGTATGCCGCATGTCGGAAATCTATTTCAGCAAGGACCACGAATGGATCAAAGTTGATGGTACGGTCGGCAGGGTAGGGATATCGGAGCACGCCGCCCATGCCCTGGGTGATGTGACTTTTGTCGAGTTGCCTAAAACAGGCAAACAGTTCAGACAGTTTGATGTGCTGGCTGCCATCGAGTCGGTCAAGGCTGCCAGCGATATCTATGCACCGGTTTCCGGCAAGGTTGTGGCAGTCAACAGCGCAGTGGAAGATTCTCCTGAACTGGTCAATGAAAGCCCTGAAGAAAAGGCCTGGATGGCAGAAATTGCCATTGACGACGTGAATGAGTTGAAGAAGCTTATGACAGGCGAGCAGTATGCGGAATATCTCAAGACTCTTTAGGAGTAGCTCATGACTGACAGCCACTACTGCCCGCACACTACTGAAGAAATCAAGGAAATGCTTGCTGTGATCGGCATTGAGGAAATTGAAGAGCTGTTTGCCCCGATCCCTGCCGAGTTGAGAGCCAAAACCTTTAATTTGCCGCCAGGAATGTCCGAATTTGAAACTCTGGATCGGATGCGGTCCATTGCCGGTGAAAACAGGCAGGAGATGCTTAATTTCATTGGTGGCGGCTTCTACGATCATATTATTCCCTCCGTAGTTGATCACCTCTCCGGTCGAGCGGAATTCTATACCGCCTATACCCCCTATCAGCCGGAATGTTCCCAGGGGACACTGCAGGCGCTGTTTGAGTATCAGACAGCCATCTGCCGCCTGACCGGTCTGGATGTATCAAATGCTTCGCTTTATGACGGGGCCACTGCCTGCGCCGAAGCGGCCATGATGGCCCTGCGCGTTACCGGCAGAAACAGGATTATTCTGGACGGCTGCGTCAGCCCGTTTTCCCGCCAGGTTTTGAAAACCTATCTGTTTAATCTGGATGTGGAGATCGTTGAAGTGGCGCCGCTGGATGGTCAACTTAATCAACAGGAACTAGCCGGTCTGCTTGATGACAGTATTGCGGCGGTACTGGTTCAGAATCCTAACTTTTTCGGTTCAGTAAGTGATTTTAAGGTCCTGGCTGATCAGGTACATGCAGTGGAAGCTCTGCTGATCGCCTCGGTCTATCCCATTTCCCTGGGCATGCTGAAATCTCCAGGAGAAATGGGTGTTGATATTGCTGTCGGAGATGGTCAGAGTCTGGGCAATCCGCTCTCCTTTGGTGGTCCAAGTTTTGGTTTTATTGCTGCAAAAAAGGCCTTTATCCGAAATATGCCGGGGCGCATTATCGGTGAAACCATCGACAGGAACGGTAAACGTGGTTTCGTACTGACCCTGCAGGCCCGCGAACAGCATATCAAACGCCACAAGGCCACATCCAATATCTGTAGCAATCAGGGGCTTTGCGCGCTGCGAGGCCTGATCTTCCTGACCTCCGTCGGCAGGCAGGGGTTGGCTGAATTGGCACAGTTGAACAGGGATAAGTCCGAGTATGCCAAGTCGCAGATAAAGTTACTGCCCGGTGTGTTCGTGCTGGCAACTCCAACATTCAACGAGTTTACGGTTTTTCTTCCCAGGCCGGCAAGGGGAGTCGTTGCCGAACTGCTGGAACAGGGAATTGCTGCCGGTGTGCCGCTTGGAGAATATTACGAAGGGTCGGACAATGTGCTGGTAGTGACCGTGACGGAAAAGCGGAGCAGAAAAGAGATTGATACGTTTGTCAAGGCACTGGAGGTGGCGCTATGCAGCTGATCTATGAAAAATCCGTCTCTGGCCGTCGTGGTGTCAAGTTGCCCAAGTCGGATGTGCGTTCAGCCGCTCCACTGCCGGACGGACTGTTGAGAAAAGATACTGCAGCCCTGCCGGAAGTGTCGGAAATGGATCTGGTTCGTCATTTCACCAATCTGTCTCGTCGCAACTTCTCGGTTGATACCAACTTTTATCCGCTCGGCTCCTG
>JBGSQR010000168.1:0-1684 GCA_041737975.1 Geobacterales bacterium
GTTGCCGGCTGAAAACGACACGTTTTTGAAAAGCCGCAGGTTGATAATCGGGCTTTCATGGGTAAGTTCAACCCATATCAATGTAATCAGAGATACTACTGTGATAATGCTGAAGCAAACAATGAAGCTGGAGTTAAACCAGTCTTCTTGCTGTCCCTTGTCCAGAACAATCTGTAGCGCCCCCATACTGACTATCAGCAGGAAAATTCCCCAGTAATCAATTTTCAGGCCTTTAACTTTTTGTTTTAAGTAGGCAGGATCAAATATGAAGAAGGCACACATCAGACAGGCGATGATGCCGATCGGCAGATTGATATAAAAAATCCATCGCCAATTAAGGTTGTCGGTGATCCAGCCTCCCAGAGCCGGCCCGACTATTGGTCCGAACATGGCTCCAACGCCGAATATAGCCATGGCCATGCCACGCTGATTTGGCGGGAATGTTTCCATAAGTATCGCCTGGCTGATGGGTATCAGGGCCCCGCCAGCAGCTCCCTGCAAAATCCGGAAAAAAATCAGCGCGGCCAGGCTGGGAGCGGCTCCGCAAAGCAGTGATGCAATTGTAAATAAAATGATACAGGTCATAAGAAAGCGTTTGCGGCCGAAAACCCGGGATAGCCATCCGGTCATCGGCAGCACGACCGCATTGCTGACCAGATAAGAGGTTAGCACCCATGTGATTTCATCGGTCCCTGCGTTCAGGCTGCCTTGCATATGGGGTAGGGCAACATTAGCAACAGAGGTGTCAATAATTTCCATGATTGTCGGCAGCATCACGGTAATCGTGATTAACCACTTATTGATCTGTTTTTCTTCGCTCATTTAAAAGGATTCAGCCCTTTGAAAATGTCAGCCAGGGAGCGTTCTACAAGAATGCTAGGAATGATGCTCATGCCAACACGTAAAGTGTGTTCAGGGTCGCAGTTTGGGTCAATAGTAATTTTTACTGGTACTCGTTGTACTACTTTGACGTAATTTCCAGTGGCGTTTTCAGGTGGCAGAAGTGAAAATGCCGCTCCAGTCCCGGCCATAATACTGTCTACACGGCCAGAAAATGTTTTTCCAGGGTATGAATCAGCTGTAAATTCAACCTTTTGACCAGGTTTGATGTGAGTGAGTTGACCTTCTTTGTAGTTTGCAGTTATCCAAACATCCTGTAAGGGAACAATGGCCATCAAAGGCTGTCCAGCTTGAATGTTACTGCCTGCCTCAATTCCTTTACGGGTAATATAGCCATTTATGGGTGTTGTTATACGTGTATAAGAGAGCTGCAGTCCGGCCTCCTCCAATTGGGCTTTCCTTTGGAGTACTTTTGCCTTGTTGCCTCCATTGCCGGAAAGTCCCGCTTCAGCCAGGGCGCGTTTTAGGGCTTCATCAGCCTCTTTTAGCTGCGAGCTTGCAACTGATTTCGCTGTTTTTAGTCGATCAAGTTGTTCTTTCGGGATTACTTCCCTGCTATACAGTGCCTCGCCACGATTCAGATCCAATATGGATTGGTCATATTTTGCTCTGGCCAGTTGAACGGTAGCCCTTGCGCCTTCTGCTTTCTGGACTTCACCTCTGTTTTCGTTTTCAGCCATTGCCACACCCGCAGTGGCACTACTGACCCTGACCCGATAATCACTTTCATCAATTTCAACCAGCAAATCACCCTGTTTTACAAACTGATTGTCGTTTACCAGAA
>JBGSQR010000199.1:0-3634 GCA_041737975.1 Geobacterales bacterium
CCGCCGCAGCAGGGCACTTCCATTCTCAGTACTGTAATGCTTTTAACATCAGACTTGCTGAACAACTCCGTCAGTTTCTGGGTATAGAACTGATTGTCATCCAGTTTCGGGCATCCCATGACAACTGCTTTTCCTTTCAAAAAATCCTCATGGTATCCGGCATAGGCAATCGGTACGCAGTCAGCAGTAATCAACAGATCTGCACCCTGGAAATATGGCGCAGTTGTGGAAACCAGATGCAGCTGCACCGGCCATTGGCCAAGCTGGCTCTGGCTACTGCCGGTCGGTTCTGCTGATGAAGAAGCGGCCTGAGGTGCGGCAAAACTCATGGCGCGTGAACCTGGGCATCCGCCGCCGTGACCGTGCTGCGCTGCCGGTGCTGCCTGCGGAGTAACGGGAGCATGGTGCAAAGCAGGCCTGCCTATTTCAGCCAGATGTTTCTCAACAGCGACTTCATCAAAAGCATCCGTATCACGTTCCTCAATTGAGATGGCATCCAGCGGGCAGTCACCAAGACAGGCACCCAGTCCGTCGCACAGCATGTCTGCGGAAAGAACGGCCTTGCCGTCAACTATGGCAATAGCTCCCTCGGCACAAGATGGTACACACTGGCCGCAGCCGTTACATTTGTCAGCATCGATTTTTACAATTTTTCTCAACATGGTTGACTCCTTATTTCTTGAATTTTGTGTATATATTTGAGCCTCTTGCAAAACGTCATGAGGAGACAGTTATGCAAGGCGTAAGTAAGCGAGGGAGCGAGGCGTACCTCATGTACGTTGAGCTTCCGAGCGAGCGGCAACGAAGCAGAACTGGCCCGCAGTAGTTTTGCAAGAGGCTCATTTAGAAAAAATAGTGCCAGAGATAGTCCAGCCGTCCCTTCAAAATCAACTTCCTGCCCGAGTAGGCCATAATCTCCTGCATCCGTTTGCGTTGTTCAGGAGAGTAGCAATGAATCGTACAATGTTTGCAGATCGGCTTCTGTGGTTCAAGCGGACATTTCAACCGCCTGGCAATCGCGTACTCTGCTAATTCAGCGCAATCGGAACAGAGGTTAAAATTACCCAGGCTACCAGGCGACTTGAACTCGGACCGCAAGACAGCTCCATGTTTGCCAGCACAGTAAACTTCAACAAACCTGCCTATCACCACAACATCTTTTTGCTGCTGCTTTGTAAGCGTTTCCATGTTTGAATCATGCCCCTTGTGCTGAATTATTTACATGACCTATGTCAAGTATTTCAACTTGGCAATTATACTGCAACATTTCATAAAAAAAGAGACTTACAGTATAATTCTGCAAGCCTCTTTGATTTCATATTGATATTACGTTACTACGCCTGTTTATTCAGCCCTGTGATAATACCGGTTCAGGTCAAACAACCCTCCATGCACCGGTTCATCCTCCAGAAAACGCTGCTGCAACCAGTCATAGGTATCCCAGATTTTATCATCAGCTCTGTTTACTCCATATTTGGCCAGCCGCTCTAAATCTTTTTTACTGCCTGTGAAGTTGGCCAGCAGATCTATAAAATCCGGAACATCCTTCATGTGCAGATCAAAGAAATAGTTCGGATAGGCACCGACAAAACCCCGCACAAAATTAGCACTGTCCTTAGAGTTATTCATCCGGCCTTCTTCACCCAGTAAAAAAGCTACATTGTCGTGCCAGCGGTTGATAACTATCGTAAAAACAACATCGCGCTTGGTATCGCGTCTAACCCTTACATAGACCAGGTTGGCGCTTTGATCGTTTATTAGTGAAAAAAACGGTGTGCCCGGTTTTGATACAGCGCGGATTGCCTGCATGTAATCGGCTTCAGTTACATATTTTGTCGGAACAGATGGATAAGGCTCATTGGCAGTCCTGTAATTGATCTTGTCAAAAGCTATTTTGGTTTCCGGAAGAATCTGCTTGTTTACAACATTTTCCACAAACTCACGCTTAGGGTCAGCAGTGCTGAAAGTCACACCGGATGGCATGGCCGGCTGATAGTAATTAAGTTTTTTGAGATCTATTCCGATGTTCCAGGACTGCATGATATCGTTGCGTTGCGCCTGGGGCATGTAATTCATGAAATAGCTTTCCCCCTCAATACGCAGACCATCCATGTAGAGACGGATTGCCAGTTGATGCGCGGCGGTACCATAAACATCAAACCCGGCCACCAGTGAATAATAAATTCGTTCAAACAACGGATAATCAAAGACCCACATGGTCTTGGGCACATTACCCAGTACACCCTTATGCACCGAGGCACTGTCGAAGTGGCGATAAATAGTCAGAATCGGCGCATCGGATGGACTGTTACCTTTCCAGATGGAATCATAACCAAGTCCATTGAAATTATGGGATGCATAATAGTCCTGACGCACCTTGTAGAACTCGATTTCCGCCTTTCTGTACTTATTCGTCAGAACCGAAAACAGATCCGGGTCGCTGCCGTTCTCAATCGGCATGCGCAGGTTGTCATAATGCAGCTTCAAAAAACCGGGGTACCTGACGCTCAGATCATGATCCGGGTCCATAAACATGACCCAGAAATGGTCATCAATCACATTCAGGGCTACCTGCCCCTTGCATACCGGACCATGAATGAAAGTCATCAGAATATAGTGAGAGTGGTCCAGCAGGAACTGATAGCGGGAGCGGCTCGGAATCTGTTCAAAGGCCACGAACGGATTTGACCGCAGGACGTGGGCATAACCTACCATGTGCGGTTTATGAAGCCAATCCGGCTGAATAAAAAGCTCATTGAAACGTTTCATTCTGGCATCATCCAGTTCAAACACCATATGGGTCTTAAATACAATCGTGGAGTGGATTTTCCTGAAACGGTAATAGACCTGATCAACCTCCGGATCATCATAGGGACGGACAGTGGCGATCAATTCAATCGGCTTGCCCGGTGCCGATTTTGAGCGCACCAGTTCGTAAAACTCATTGGTGGTAGTACCAAATTTGATATGCGCCAGAAACAGGTGTTCATAGATATAGCGCGCTGTCATACCATGTTTAGCATCCGGCTGATTGAAGAAATCCTCCCACTGCTTTATGGCAGCGGCATCGGCAGGTTTCGGCGAGACCAGGGCCTGCTGCGTTGCCGGGTCCGGTCCCTTGGCACCCTGAACCAGCCATCCGGCAATCAGATCAAACTCCTCCTGCTTCAGAGGTGGAAAACCGTAGGGCATGCCACGATTGGGATGTTTTTCCAGATATCCAGCCACTTCCTTGCCGTTTTCTGAACAGGTCAGGTCGTCTGTTTCCGGTTTATAGTCGCCACTGCTCTTGGGGTTTTTGACTTTGTGGTAAATCAGCTGCATCAGTATGGAGTCATTCAGGTTGTTTGAAACAGAGCTGTTGGTGACGCTGAAAAAATCCTTTTTGCGCCATTCTTCTGTTGTCTGGGCATCGGTAAACAGCCTGGTCGGGTCCATGGTACTCAGACGATAGGCATTATAAACCGTTTTTTTGGAAGCACCCCGTTCCAGCCCTTCAAAGGAGTCCATCTTGAGCTGACAGGGAGAATTGTAACAGGAGTGACAGACTACGCAGCGTTTATCCAGAACCGGCTTAACTTCCTTCTGGTAATCAATCATGCGGTTTGGGGGATTAAAAACAACGGGAGGCAGT
>JBGSQR010000209.1:0-3360 GCA_041737975.1 Geobacterales bacterium
CGCACTTATCCTGTTTATCATGGTGTAAGTATCAGAAATCTAAACCTGCAGTTATAATTTAGTTTTCATGAACCTATTTTGACTTGACTTGAACCGGTTGCTGTACTAACTTCTATAAAATTTTATAAATTCCAGGAGTCATTCCATGCCCTACGATAAACTACAGGAAGGCTTGACCTTTGACGATGTCCTCCTCGTTCCGGCACACTCAGTTGTCCTGCCACGTGATGCAAATCTTTCCACCCGTATCTCACGCAACATTGTACTCAACATTCCTCTTGTCAGTGCCGCCATGGATTCGGTTACTGAGGCTCGCACCGCCATTTGTATGGCCAGGGAGGGCGGAATTGGTATCATTCATAAGAACCTGAGTATTGAACAGCAGGCTTATGAAGTAGATAAAGTTAAAAAAAGCGAATCCGGGATGATCGTTGACCCGATCACAATGAGACCAAACCAGAAAATCAGCGAGGCGCTAGATATCATGGAGCGCTATCGTATTTCCGGTGTTCCTGTAACCAAGGCCAATGGCAAGCTGGTCGGTATTTTGACTAATCGCGACCTGCGTTTCGAAACTGATTACAATCTGCCCATATCTGCCCGAATGACCAAGCGTAATCTTGTTACCGTTTCGATCGGTACTACTCTGGAACAGGCGAAGGAACATCTAAAAAATACACGTGTTGAGAAGTTGCTTGTAGTTGATGAAGACCGCTTTCTTAAAGGCTTGATAACTATTAAGGATATTGAGAAGGTTAAAAAATATCCAAATGCCTGTAAGGACAGTCTTGGCCGCCTCCGAGTCGGTGCAGCCGTAGGGCCAACCCCAGATATGGAAGCCAGGATGGAGTCATTGATCAAGGCCGGTGCTGACGTGATTGTTATTGATACGGCTCATGGTCACTCTCAGGGAGTCATTGATGCCGTAATCCGTGCAAAACAGATTTTTCCCGATTGTGAAATTATTGCCGGTAATATTGCTACTGCTGAAGCTGCTGAAGCATTAATTAAAGCCGGAGTAGACGGAATCAAAGTCGGGATTGGACCTGGTTCCATCTGTACAACACGAATAGTTGCAGGTGTTGGAGTCCCTCAAATTACTGCAATTCATGAATGTGCGCGAGTGGCACATAAATATGGCGTTCCTGTGATCGCTGATGGTGGTATTAAATATTCAGGCGATCTGCCCAAAGCAATTACTGCTGGAGCCGACAGCATTATGATCGGTTCGCTTTTTGCCGGTACCGAAGAGTCTCCAGGTGATACGGTTCTGTATCAAGGTCGTACTTATAAGAGCTACCGTGGTATGGGGTCTATCGGCGCCATGAAAGATGGCAGTAAGGATCGCTATTTCCAGTCAGAAGTCGGTGATGATGTAAAGTTGGTGCCTGAGGGGATTGAAGGAATGGTTCCGCTGCGTGGGCCGCTTTCTGCAAATATCCATCAGCTGCTGGGTGGATTGAGGTCCGGAATGGGATATACCGGTTGTGCCACGATAAAGGAACTGCAGGATAAAGGACGTTTTATCCGCATTACCGGTGCTGGCCTTAAAGAATCTCATGTACATGATGTTACTATAACTAAAGAAGCTCCTAATTATAGAGTTGGAAACTGATACTTATGATAACAGATATTCATAGCCAGAAAATACTGATTCTTGATTTCGGGTCACAGTACACTCAACTGATTGCCAGACGTGTACGTGAAGCCCATGTTTACTGCGAATTGCACCCTTTTGACATGGATCAGGCCGCTATAAAGGCTTTTGCACCAACCGGAATAATCTTGTCTGGTGGACCCAAGTCGGTCTATGAGCCTAGTGCACCCACAGTTGCAGAAGAGTTGTTTGAAATGGGTGTTCCGGTATTGGGCATCTGTTACGGCATGCAGTTGATGAGCCGACACTTTGGCGGCGAGGTAGTTCCTGCCGGTAAAAGGGAATTCGGTCATGCTGAGCTGTTAGCCTGTGGTGAGCCAGGACCTTTATTTGATGGTTTCTTTGTTGAAGGGAAAAGTCCGGTCTGGATGAGCCACGGTGACCATGTTGCTAAGGTACCAAAAGGCTTTGAAGTTATTTCTAATACTGATAATGCTCCGGTTTGTGCGATTCAGGATGTTGCCAGAAATCTCTACGGCGTACAGTTTCACCCGGAGGTTAATCATACACCGCGCGGCGAACAGTTAATCGATACTTTCGTGCGTAAAATATGCGGATGTACCGGTCAATGGACTCCTGGACTTATTATTGAAGATGCTGTTGCCAAAATTCGCCAGCAGGTTGGAACTGATCGTGTGATTTTGGGGCTTTCGGGTGGGGTTGATTCCTCTGTTGCTGCTGCTCTGATTCATCGTGCCATTGGAGATCAGTTGACATGTGTTTTTGTTGATAACGGTTTGCTGCGTCTGGCTGAGGGTGATCAGGTTATGGCAACTTTTGCCGAAAACCTGGGAGTTAAAGTAATCCGGGTAGATGCTGAAGAACGCTTTTTGTCTGCACTGGCAGGGGAGAGTGATCCGGAACGCAAACGTAAAATTATTGGCGGAATGTTTGTAGAGATTTTTGATGAAGAGTCCTGTCGGATTGAGGATGCTCGTTGGCTGGCACAAGGGACAATCTATCCCGACGTTATTGAGTCTGCCGGTTCGAAAACCGGGAAGGCACATAATATCAAGAGTCATCACAATGTTGGTGGACTGCCGGAACATATGAAGCTTAAGTTGCTGGAACCATTACGTGAGTTGTTCAAGGACGAGGTTCGTGCAATTGGTGAGGAATTGGGTCTGCCGCATCAGATGGTCTGGAGACATCCTTTCCCAGGTCCCGGCCTTGGAGTTCGTATCCTTGGTGAAGTAAAAAAGGAATACGCTGATATTCTACGCCGTGCAGATGCGATTTATATTGAGGAGTTATATTCCTCCGGTCACTATCAAAAGATCAGTCAGGCTTTTGCTGTCTTTCTACCTGTCAAGAGTGTAGGTGTAATGGGAGACGGGCGTACATATGAATATGTAGTGGCGTTACGTGCCGTTGAAACCAAAGATTTTATGACCGCCGGTTGGTATCCTTTGCCTTATGAGGATATGGCTAGAATCAGTGGCAGAATCATTAATGAAGTCAAAGGTATCAACAGGGTTGTTTATGATATTTCCAGTAAACCACCTGCAACAATAGAATGGGAGTAAATTTGGGGGGTTACAGATGAGGCAATTTGCTGGGTTGCTTACTTGCGTATCCACTACTGTAGTACTGTTTTTTGCTCAAATTGCATTTGCTAAAACCCTAGTTTTAGAAGGAAATCTTGATAGCTCTATTGCCATGCGTCAGCAGATGGAATTCAATGTAAATCAGGGTAATGTTCA
>JBGSQR010000221.1:0-4007 GCA_041737975.1 Geobacterales bacterium
GAAACATCAATCCATGAATCACTTCTGCCAACACCAATCCTGTCACAGAAAGTACGTATTGCTTCAGGAGTGTAGCCAAGTCTTTTAATACCCATAATTGTCGGCATGCGCGGATCATCCCAACCATTGACTATCCCCTGAGTAACCAGTTCATGCAGCTTGCGCTTGCTCATTACGGTATAAGTCAGATTGAGACGTGAAAATTCATACTGACGAGGCCTGCAGGGAACCGGCAAATTCTCCAGGAACCATTCATAGAGAGGTTTATGATCTTCAAACTCCAGTGTACAGATTGAGTGAGTAATGCCTTCAATAGCATCTGACTGCCCATGGGCAAAATCGTACATTGGATAAATACACCATTTATTACCAACATGAGGATGCGGAGCGTGAATAATGCGATACAGTACCGGATCGCGCAGATTCATATTGGGTGCGGCCATATCAATTCTGGCTCTGAGAACTTTGGCACCATCTGCAAATGCACCGGCTTTCATCTGGCGAAACAGCTCCAGATTTTCTTCAACCGAACGGTTACGATAAGGACTTTCCTTCCCTGGTTCAGTCAAAGTACCGCGATAGGATCGCATTTCATCAGCTGTAAGGTCCTCAACATACGCCTTACATTGTGTAATCAAATATTCAGCCCAATCATACAGTTGCTCAAAATAGTCCGAGGCATAGTACAGATGTTCACCCCAGTTAAAACCGAGCCAACTGACGCTTTCCTTGATTGACTCTATATACTCAAGTTCTTCTTTTGCCGGATTGGTATCATCAAAACGGAGGTGGCAATCACCGCCAAAATCACGGGCCAGACCAAAATTGAGGCAGATCGATTTGGCATGCCCTATATGGAGATATCCATTCGGTTCCGGCGGAAAACGGGTTACTATTTTGTTATGCCGATTATTTTTTAGGTCTTCATCGACTATTGTGCGTAAAAAATTATTGAGTACTGGGGTTGCAACTTCACTGGACATATATGCCTCTCAATAAAATAAAATTATCTATGGAATTGTCTCACCCAGAAGAGAATTCTGGAAAGCATCAATGATAAGCACATCTACAAATTGACCTTTAAGCTTAATGTCACCATCAAAGTTCACTGTACGACCGTTATCAGCCTTACCTGAAATCTGCCCTGGATTTCTACCAGCACCTTCAACCATAACAGTTTGAACCGTCCCAATAAAAGACTTGCTGATCTCCAACGTAATCATTTTTTGTAGTTTCTGGAGTTTCTCGAGCCTGAGCTGTTTTTGAGCTTCGGAGAGATCATCAATAAACCCGGCGGCCTTTGTACCTGGTCTGGCTGAATAGACAAAGTAAAACAGATCCGTAAAACGTACTTCCTGAATCAAACTTAGCGTATCCTCAAAATCCTGATCAGTTTCACCGGGAAAACCAATAATCATGTCACCGGTAATAGCAATCCCTGGGCGAACAGCATTGAGTGCCCTTATCCTGCCCAGATACTCTTCACGGGAATAGCCACGATTCATAAGAGCAAGAACGTGATTACTTCCAGCCTGTGCAGGCAGATGAACCTGGCCGCTCAAACTTTTAACATCTGCATAACAGGCAATCAGCTCATCTGACATATCTTTAGGGTGAGACGTCACAAAACGGATACGTTTAATTCCGTCAACACTATCTACCAACCTGATCAGCTGTGCAAAAGAGGGTTCACCCTGTCGATCTTTACCGTAAGAGTTAACGTTCTGTCCAAGAAGTATAATTTCCTGAACGCCGTTGGCTGCCAGTTGCCGGACTTCGCCAAGAATCTCTTCCGAGCGCCGACTGACTTCTCGTCCCCTAACATAAGGAACAATACAATAAGAACAGAAATTATCACATCCCTGAATAACTGTAACAAAACTGCTCAGGCGATTCCCGCCATCAAAGGACGGGAAAAGATCAAGACGCTGTTCATTATCAACAAAGGAGGTTTCGCAGCAATGCTGCCCATTTTCGGCAGCCAGAACCATATCAGTAAGCCGGTGCAGGTTATGGGTACCGAAAACAATATCAAGCCAGCGAAACTTTTTTTGTAAAGCTTCACCTTCTTGCTGAGCAACGCAACCGCCAACACCTATAATCAGTTTCTTATTTGCATTTTTGAATACTTTCAGATTCAAAAGCCGACGATAGACCTTCTCTTCTGCACCACCTCGTACACTGCAGGTGTTCATAAGTATCATATCAGCTTTAGCCGGATTGTCAGTTGGCAGGTAACCAATAGCTTCCATCATGGTGAAGATTCTATCCGAATCATTCACATTCATCTGGCAACCGTAAGTTTCTATGTATAAGTGTTTTTTTCGCATGACTAACTTTTTAATATACTTAATAAACCACTTAATAGTCAATCAAATAGGAACTTTTTATCATTAAATCATGAAATACATATTCGATAACTTACCTGAGGCAGCAGTTATTCACCCCAATTGACAAATCTGACAACATCTGTATTGTCGTTTGTATAAAACTATCTTGATTTCAAGAAGGATAATCAGAGATTAGATTTATAAACTCATCTTAGAAAGAGTGTAAGGCATGAAATTTCATTGGAATGATATTGATACAGTACTTTTAGATATGGATGGCACTTTACTGGACAGACACTTTGACGATCACTTTTGGCTGGAACATGTTCCAAAACGCTGGGCTGCAAAAAACGGTACCACTGTAGAATTTGCCAGGGAACATCTTTATGACCTGTTCAGATCACAGGAAAACACACTTAACTGGACAGATCTGGACTATTGGAGCGATTGTCTACAGTTGGATATTCCCATATTAAAAAAAGAGGTCGAGCACTTGATAGAGGTTCATCCGTTTGTTATAGAATTTCTGTTATTTCTGAAACAATATGGCAAATCAATCTGGCTGGTGACAAATGCCCACTCTAAAACGCTTGACCTGAAACTGAAAAAAACAGTTATCGGACCATATTTTGACGGTATTATTTCTGCTCACCAGGTTGGCCTACCAAAAGAAGATGAACGGTTTTGGGCGGAACTACAAAAATTTATCACCTTCATTCCAGAAAGAACAATGCTTGGCGAAGACAGTGAAACCAACCTTAAAACCGCTGAAAAGTTTGGCATAAAATATCTGATTTATGTTTCAAGATACAGTTCAAAAATCCTACCCAAACTTTCGACAGAATTTGTTTCTATACAGTATTTCAGCCAGCTTATACCACCTGGTAGCACATTATTTGAAATCAATATTTAGAAACACAGCAGGGTACTAGAGATAGAAAGAGCAGTAAAACGGCAAAATGTATTTTGCTGATTTACTGCTCTGATATTTAGAATTTTAATAAACTAAGTTATTCAGGCTCTGGTTAATTTAGTACGAAATTTTTCCAGCTTTGAGGCCCCTTCTTCAATCAACCGGATCAAATCCTTTCTTGCACTAACAGTAACTTCTTTACCCTTATCCATCAGGTCTTCGGTTTTCTCTTCAATAGTATCAACAAGATCAAGAATATTTTCTGAGAGATCCTCTACAGCCTCCTCAGCTTTTGATTTAACTTTTTTAGCACTCCTGTAAAGCTCACGGCGAGTTTTTTCTCCAGACTGCGGAGCAAATAACAAGGCTACTCCGGCCCCTATAATACCACCAGCTACCATTAAAAGTGCTGCTGCAGCAATTCTATTATCTTTTTCGCTCATAACAACCTCCTTAACTTGTTTTTATAATTCTATTGTATCCCAATACTGTAAAAATAATAGTTATTATTTGTACTACAACAACTTACAAAAAAAATTACCAGCAACACATAAAAGACTAATTTTGTCTTTTATTTTCATATAAGCCATGTTACTTTTAATAAATAACATATTTGGAGGATTAAATGGATACAGTTTACGATGTAATTATAGTTGGTGGTGGACCTGGTGGATTATCTGCAGCATATCTTTGCCACAAATCTGGGCTATCATACCTGTTACTTGAATCTGGCAAGAGCGCTTTTCAAGGAATCGCCAACACAT
>JBGSQR010000223.1:0-8878 GCA_041737975.1 Geobacterales bacterium
AGCAGGGTGCTTTTGCCAGCCCCGGAGGCTCCAACCAGCGCAGTAGTTGTACCTGCTTCGAAGGTCAGACTAATGTTTTTCAATACCTCAACCCTGTTAGGGCCACTGGTATAGGTTTTTGAGAGGCCTCTGACCTCCATCAGATTACTCATAGCGGATCGCCTCGGCCGGCAGCATGCGGGAAGCCTGCCATGACGGGTAAAGAGTCGCTATGAATGAGATAAAGATCGCTGTCACTGATATCAGCAGGACATCAGCCGGAACAACCTGGGATGGGAAATGATCCAGATAATAAATGTCCTTGCTGAAAAAATTCTGACCGGTAACTTTCTGGACTGCGGTGATTATGGGCTCCAGATTTGTGGCAATCAGCAACCCTGAAATGACTCCAAAAACAGTTCCTATGATGCCGATGATTAATCCTTCAAGCACAAAAATCTTCATGATACTTCCGGCTGTTGCCCCCATTGATTTAAGAATGGCAATGTCCCTGGTTTTTTCCATTACCACCATGAACAGTGTTGAGGCGATGCCGAAAGCGGCCACCAGAACTATCAGAGTCAGAATGATGAACATGACGACTTTTTCTGTTTTCAGGGCAAAAAGGATGTTGTGATTCATCTGCATCCAGTCACGGGCATAGTAGTCTGAGCCTAGAGTGCGGTTGATGTTGCGGGCAAGATCATTAGTATGATACACGTCTTCCGCTTTTAGCTGAATGCCGGTGACTGTGTCACCCAGATCAAAGAATGTCTGGGCCTGTTCCAGGCTTACGTAGGCCAGGGTCGAGTCGTACTCGAACATGCCGGTGTTGAAAATGCCTGTTACCCTGAAAGGTTTCATTTTAGGCATCATCCCGAGCGGGGTGATGTTACCCATGGGAGAAATGACGTTGATCTTGTCGCCGAGGTAAAGACGCAGATGTTTTGCAAGCTCTTTACCCACCAGCAGTCCCGGTAGCGTAGTCGAGCCGTCAACAGTCTTGGGATCCAATGTGTCCATGTTACCTTCAACTATAGAACGGTTAAGTCTGGTAACCAGGCGATCAGACTGGACGTCAATTCCACGCAGAACAACTCCGGAGACATTTTTTCCGGAAGAGAGCATGACCTGATTGTAAATGAACGGGGTGGCGGAAACCACACCTTTCATTCCTTTCAGTTTTTCCATGATTTGCTGGTAATCGTCCATGGGTGCGCCGTTGCGTACAACGACAACATGGGCATTGGTACCCAATATTTTTTCCTTCAGGTCGTGCTCGAAGCCGGTCATGACAGCCAGTACGATAATCAGCGCCATGACCCCCAGGGCAACCCCGGCGGTGGAAATAAAGGTGATTATGGATATGAAAGTCGACTTGCGCTTGGCTTTCAGGTAGCGCAGACCTATAAAAAGTTCAAAAGGCATGGTGAGGACGGGACATAGGGGGGACTGGTGACTGGTAACTGGGGACTAGTAAAAGCATTTACTGATCCCTAGTCCCCGGTCCCTAGTCCCTAATCCCCTAGTCCCTTTTTTCCTTTCTCAATTGAGGAAACAGAATAACATCGCGTATTGATGCCGCGTCGGTCAGCAGCATGACCAGGCGGTCAATGCCGATACCCTCGCCGGCTGTAGGGGGTAGACCGTATTCAAGTGCGCGAACATAATCTTCGTCCATATAATGGGCTTCTTCGTCGCCCTTGTCTTTTTCTGCGACCTGTGACAGGAATCGTTCTTTCTGATCCACAGGGTCATTTAATTCTGAAAACGCATTGGCAATTTCACGGCCGCCAATAATCAGCTCGAATCGATCAACAATGTCAGGATTATGGTCGTTCTTGCGGGACAGTGGTGAAACTTCTGTCGGGTATGCAGTGATAAAGGTCGGCTGGATCAACTTGTGTTCAGCCACTTCCTCAAATATCTCCATTAACAACTTGCCATAGCTGATATCTGCCGGTAGCCCCAGTCCGATGCTTTGAGCATAGGTCAGGGCCAGTTCACGGTCATCAAGGTGTTTAGGCTCAATATCACCGTATTCCAGGATCGCTTCCCGGACGGTCAGCCGCTTCCATGGACGCTGGAAGCTGATTTCTAGACCCTGGTTGACAAAATCCAGCGTGCCAAGAACTTCCTGGGCAACATGACAGAATAGTTCCTCTGTGAAGTCCATCAGGTCTTCATAAGTGGCATAAGCCTGGTAGAACTCCATCATTGTAAATTCAGGATTGTGGCGGACAGATATGCCCTCATTCCTGAAATTGCGGTTAATCTCAAAAACCCGGTCCATACCGCCCACAACCAGACGCTTCAGGTAAAGTTCCGGAGCGATGCGCAGGTAAAGCTCCATGTCCAGTGCATTGTGGTGGGTTATAAACGGGCGTGCAGTAGCTCCACCAGGGATCTGATGCATCATCGGCGTTTCCACTTCCAGAAAGTCGCGCTCGGTCATAAATGCACGAATCAGGTTGACAATTCTGGAGCGTTTGATGAACAGCTCGCGGGATTCGGGGTTGACTATCAGGTCCACATAGCGTTGACGGTAGCGTGTTTCCACATCCGTCAGACCGTGAAATTTCTCCGGTAGCGGCAACAGTGACTTAACCAGCAGACGGATTTTCTTGATATGCAGGGAGAGTTCACCGGTTTTGGTGCGGAACGGGTGTCCCTCGGCACCGATAATATCGCCGATGTCAAATGATTCAAACTGGGCAAAAGCCTCTTCACCGACTTCATCTTTCTTTACGTAAAGCTGAGTTCTGCCTTTGCGGTCCTGAAGCTGTATGAAAGCGGCCTTGCCAAATGAACGGCGTGCCAGAATGCGGCCGGCAACGATGAAAATATCATCTTTGGCATCTATCTCCTGTTTGTCGCCATATGCATTGTCTATATCGGCGGAGGTATGCTGAGGTCTGAAATCATTGGGATAAGGGTTAATTCCTGCTTCCCAGAGAGTGTCAACCTTACGTCTTCTCTGTAACAGCAGTTCGCTTAATTCTTCCATTTTGATACGCCTTTCTTGTACTGCTGCAAAGTTGGTTGAACGGAAAAATGACTAATAAAAATATCTTTGAAGCATGGTAACGTCAAGAGAAAAAGGGGTTGACGTTTGGGCCTACTCGTAATTGTTAAGTATTTTTTGCAGATCTGGTAAATGAAAAACAGGTCTGATTGTTCCTGGGTTCAAGGCCCGATTTGACGGATATTGTTAAAGCTCGGGTTTGTTGAGATTTGTTTATTGTCCGAATAATTGGTTGCAAACAGACTGGTGCCCATGCTGACTATGTCAGGCGATCCACTGAAGCGTGCCAGGAGTGCGGATGATGCATCTAAAGAATTCAGGTCACTGCTGGAACCGCCTGCAATGGTAAAAACGTCATTTGTACTGATTACAATTTTACGAATGATATTTAAGTATGTTGCATTGTCTTTTGTCGTATTGACTTCAGTGACATAAAGGTTTGTACCGTCAGTAGTTATGCCGCTGGGTGAAAAATTTGCACTGAGGGTATACATGCTCAAGGTTGAAGTATTTCCTGTAGCAATAACAATCTTGCGTATTGTGTGGTTTTTGAAATCAGTTACATAAAGGTTTGATCCATCAGTGGTTATCCTGACAGGTTGGCTGAAGCGAGCTGAGCTGCCTGCAAAATCTGCGGCATCAGTGAAGCCCGCAGTACCTGGTGTGCCGGCCAGTGTGGTTACGGATTTGCTGTAACTGCTGTTTGCCAGAGTAGCAATTTGTATCTTACGAATAGTGTTGTAACTTACATCGGTAACATAGAGATTTGTGCCATCAGTCGTAATGCCAACCGGGGTATAGAATTGCGCACCGGAACCGCTACCGTCCACTGCGCCAAGAGACCCTCTTATGCCTGCCAGGGTTGTTACTTCAGTTGTAGTCAGGTTGTATTTACGGATAATGGCGTTCCCGGTGTCGGTAATATACAGAAAACTTCCATCAGAGGTTATGCCTTGCGGTGAAGAAAACCTTGCCAGGGTTCCGTTTGTTAAATTATCTTCAGATCCTGCAGAACCGGCAACCCCTGCAATTGTAGCTACGTTGCCAGTACTATCAATCATGCGGATAGTGTGATTTTCTGTGTCTGTTACATAAATGTTGCCTTTGCCATCAGTTGTAATACCGGTAGGGTGATTAAAACGGGCAAGAAGTTTCAGGCCGTCATTAGAGTTGGCAGGTGTGCTTAGATCACTGCCGGCAAAGGTTGAAACAGCCTTGGTTGAGAAGTCAATATTCGGATTGCTGCCTGCAAGCCATTGAATAGTACCTCCCATCAGGAAGGTTGTTGCAGATTTGAAAATTGAATCCAGATATGCCTGTGCTATGGCCTGGTCAAAATAAAGTCTGAATAATTTATTGCTATTATTTGTGTCATATACGAAATAGTAATCAGTTTCAGTTTGATTGCGCTTAAGAACAATTGTTGGAGTGGTCGCGCCGGTCGGAGTCAGTTCAATCGCTTTGTTAACAGGATTAAATGCCCAGGTCCCGTTAATAACCGGATTGCCCCAAGTGACGGTGTTGTTAACTGAAAAGGTGTAAGCAATAGCCAGGTTGCTTACAGGCGATGTGCTGTAGAGAGTCTTCCCTGAAACATCAGCAGAAGATTCGAAAGAAGTGTCTGTTGGGGCGACAACAGTACTGCTTGTGCCATCACTACTCCCGCAACCGCCAAAAACTGATGCCATCAAAATTATAAGTGCAACAAAAGCGTACTTCCGCATAAATATGGCTCCTGATGTTTTCATTCTTTCAGTCCTGTACTACTCTTCTGCTACCTTTTTCTTACGGCGTGGACGACTTGCCTTTTTGGGTGTTTCCTCCACAGCTACTGCAACTTCTACTGCTTTCACAACTTCAACGGCTGGTGTCTCAATGGCTTTTACAGCACTTTTTCTTGGTCTGGCCGGCCGGGTTTTTTTCTGTTCTTCAGGGACAGCGATACTGACGATTTCAACCGGCTCAACGAATACTGCCGGAGATTCAGCAGCAGCTGTCTCAGCCTTTTTGGGGCGCGGCTTTCTTGCTCTTTTGGGTTTGCTCTTTATGGCAGGTGTCTCTGTTTCAACTGGCAGTCCAGTCGTTTGTTCAATTGCTTTGGCAATTTCTTCGATAACCGGCTGTTCCACAGAAGATTCTGACGTAGCAGCTGCATCAACTGTCTTATCGCCTTTACGATTGCTGCGGCGTCTTCTGCGTTTTTTGGGTTTTGTTGCTGTTTCACTACCCTCAGCCGCCTCAGCGGTACCGGTTTGTTCCGGTGCAAATTCCGTTTCAGACTCTGCCGTTTCATCAGTTTCATATACTTCAGAGTCCGTATTTGCAGCAGTGGCTTCTGCGGCAGGTTTTTTCTTTTTACGGCGCCGTTTCTTCTTTTTTACAGCATCCAGAGATGTTGTCTCTTCGGGTACGGCTTCAACAGCTACCATGGATGGGGCGACTGCAGGAGCCGGGGTGGATGTGGAAATTGTTTCCTGTACAGACTCGGACTTAGGGAGGTCTTCATGGCGTATTTTTTCGCGTTTGGTGACTTCCAGTTCCAGCTCGTTGAGCAGAAATGAGGTTTTGCCTTTAACGGTTACTTCAATTTCGTAGTCATCCTCTATCTGCGACAACTCGCGTTTTTTGCGGTTAAGCAGGTAGTAGGCGACTTCCAGTGGCAATCCGCCATGCACGTGGGAAACATTTCCCTTGGCTGCTACGGCGTGGACTTTGCGCAGGAATGATACAGCCATGGCTTCCACGGATTTGACCTTGCCGCGTCCTTCGCAGTGTGGACAGGCTAGATGAATGGCGTCATTCAGGGTCTTGGCGATACGCTGGCGTGACATCTCCAGCAGGCCGAAGTCGGAGATGCGGCCCAGGTTGACACGGGCCTTGTCCATCTTGAGCGCATGTTTGAGGGTTTTTTCCACATCGTGGTTGTGCTTCCTGTCGCGCATATCGATAAAGTCGATTACGATCAGGCCGCCCAGGTCGCGCAGACGCAGTTGGCGGGCAGCCTCTTCTGCTGCCTCCATGTTGGTCTTGAAAGCGGTATCTTCAATCCCTTTTTCGCCACTAGTCTTGCCGGAGTTGACATCAATGCTGACCAATGCCTCGGTAGGCTCAATGATCAGGTAACCACCGGATGGCAGGGTGACCTTTTTTTCGTAGATCTGGTCAATCTGCTCTTCCAATTGGAAACGGGAGAAAATCGGTCGCTTCTCCTTGTGGAGTTTGACCAGCTTCTCACACTTGGGCATGTTGTCGCGGAAAAACTCTTTGGCCTCTTTATAGGCTTCCTTGCTGTCAACCAGTACTTCGTCGATGCTGTCGGAAAAATAGTCGCGGATGAAACGGGTAATCAGGCCGCTGTCGCGGTAAACCTCACCGGCACCGTTTATTTCAGCGGCACGGAGTTTTATGTTGTCATACTGTTCGATCAGGTTGCCGAAATCCTTCTGTAACTCCTCTGGTGAGCGACCTACAGCTTCAGTACGGATGATGTATCCAATTCCTTCCGGAACATTCATTCCGGATACGATTTCTTTCAGCTTTTTGCGTTCGCCTTCCTGCTCAACCTTGCGAGAGATGCCGCTGGAGTCGCTTCCCGGCATGATAACCATGTAACGGCCAGGCAGGGAAATGTAAGTGGTCAGGGCGGATCCCTTGTTGTCGCGCTCGTCTTTTTCTACCTGTACCAGTAGTTCCTGGCCTCTGCGCAGCACTTCCTGAATACGTGGACGCCGTTTGCGCTGGTCTTCAGGCACATCGTCACGCCACTGCCAGAAGTCCGGGTGCAGTTCACCCATCTGGAGAAAGCCCGGTTTTGCCCGTCCGATATCGACAAAAGCGGCCTGCAAGCCCGGTTCAACCCTTAGAACCACGCCTTTGTAGATATTGCCTTTCGTCTGTTCTTTGCCTGTGATTTCTATGTTCAGTTCCATTAGTCGGTTGTCGTGTACGATTGCTACACGGGCCTCTTCCGGGTGAACCACGTTAATCAACATCTTCTTGCTAATCTGTTTATCCATTGTTGTATATATCCCTTTCATATGAGGTGGACTCACACGAGTAAACCTACATACAAAACTGCGACAGTTCGAAATTGTTTGCAAATTGGGTGCCCGATGAACTTGGCCCCCAGATACGCTGTTGATTTCTTTCTGTGATCCTTATGGCGTTTTGCATGCGGTATGTCTTTATAAAAGTAATAAATATATAGGTTTTCTTTGGTGAAAGCAAAGAAAAAGGGGGAATAAGTCTACTTCTGGCCTGTTTGTGGATTATAATGTACAGCAGATTCAATGCTTATGGATCTACGATGCTGCCGCCACAGGTGAAGCCGGAGCCGGCTGTGCAGGCCAGGCAGTGGTCCCCAACCGGTATGTTTATTCCACTTTCCGGCAGATTTACCAGTTGGGAAATGTGCAACTTCTGCCCGTTGTGTGGCAGTTCTGCAGCCAGATTGAAATCGCAGTCATTCAGGTAGCCATTCCAATCGACGGAGATGAAAGTGCGGCACATCAGGCCGGGCAGGGTGGATGGGTTGAAGTTCTCGGTTAGTTTCTGCATATATGCGTCAAGATTGCCGGAGCTTTTCAGCCAGGTGCGGAAACGGCCCAACGGTACGTTTGTAACGGCAAAAAGGTTGGTAAAGGAGATGCCGTATTTGCGCACCAGTTCTTTTCTGAACCTGCTTTCTGTCTGCGCCTGTCCGGCCGGTAGAAAAGCTCCGGTCGGGTTGGAGAGCAGGTCCAGTTCCAGGCCGCTGCCGGGAATGCCGTAACCGAGTTGGTTCAGGCGCCTGAGTGTGTCGATGCATTTGTCCCAGACCCCACATCCTCGCTGAGATTCACTTTGCGATGGATTTGTGGCTGGCAGCGAAGCAACAATGGCGATTTTGTGTTTTTTGTAAAACTCAGGCAGGCCAACAGATTCGGGCCGAGCTAGGGCGGTCAGATTTGTTCGAATAATCAGTCGTGGTGTCAGCGGTGCCAGCTCACTGATAAATATTTTCAAGTGAGGCAGCAGTTCCGGTGCTCCGCCAGTAATATCAATGGTGTCAAAGTGCAGACGTTTGGCGCAATCAATTACCGCTTCCATGGTTTCAACATTCATGGATTCTGTGCGGGTTGGGCCGGCCTCCAGGTGGCAATGACGGCAGGCAAGATCGCAGGCCAGGCCCACATTGATCTGTAGTGTGTTGGTTTCTGCTCGAGAGAGTTCCAGGTTGTGGCTTTCAAGGAGGCGCTTGAAGTTGGATCGGTTCATATATGTCTTCTGCTTTCAAAATGTTGGAATCCGGTTGTACCGGTCTATTCTTGTTCTGTCAAAACTGCTTAAGTAATAAGCTCTCTACGGCGCCTCGTTCATTGCACCGCTACGGTAACCTTGCAGATCAATTGCAACATAGGTGAAGCCGGCTTCTTTTACGCACTTGATAACTGTGTCGCGTAAAAGTCCGGTCGCTTCCAGAAACTCCTGCGACCCAAGTTCAAGTCTGGCAACATCTCCGTGATAGCGTACGCGGAGGGTTTTGAATCCCAGTTCTCGTAATGATTCTTCTGCTTTTCCGACTTTACGGACGCGTTCGGCAGTAATAGCGGTTCCGTAAGGGAAGCGGCTGGAAAGGCAGGCAAAGGCCGGCTTGTCCCAGGTGGGCAAGTCCAATGCCTTGGAGAGATTCCGGATGTCTTCTTTTGTTAGTCCGGCCTCTTCCAGTGGGCTGCGCACTTTAAACTCTACTGCCGCACGCCGACCGGGGCGATGATCGTTTTGGTCGTCCAGGTTGGTGCCATCCAGCACATGCAGAAAACCCTGCTCATCGGCAATTTTTCTCAGTTTTTCGAACAGTTCTTTCTTGCAGTAGTAACAGCGATCCCTTGGGTT
>JBGSQR010000243.1:0-11993 GCA_041737975.1 Geobacterales bacterium
GGCACTGATCCAGACCGGCAGTAGCACATGTTTGAATGTTATGCCATCATACTCGGTTCGGGCGGTATGAATACGCTGCTGATCACCACCAATGTCACGCTCGATGGATCGACGAATATCCTCATCCATAATCGCCTTGGCCTCTTCAAAACCGGCCCCCAGATCAACCTGATACGCCTCGGCCTGAAAACCACTCATGTACTCATCCTGATAAGGTACGAGATTTTTCAGATCCCACGGTTGAAGTGACTGGATAATTTCCTGCGGCAACGAACGACCTGCCAGCACCAGTACATCATCAAATCGGTTATTAACACTGCCGCTGCTGGAATACCATCTAGTACGGACTACCTGACGGGAACGGGTGACCATGTTACCTTTTTCATCCTGATCTTCATAAGACTCTGTTTCGTAATAATTTTCGCCTCGTTCACCATTATAAATCGTTGCAGTCCTGGCATCATAGGTCCAGTGCGGCAGATACATCCCCCTGATTCCGTCGAGAGTTCCGGCCTGACGCTTCAATTCACCCGGAGCAAACCAAAGTTCACCCAGCCAGGAACGAAATTTATCAGTAGCCTGATTTCGTGCGACCTTAAATGGCAAAACGGCCCCTGGCACGATCAGGCGACTGCTACGGGCCTGGGCCGTAAGCTGGGAACCACAGAAAGGACATTTACTGGTGGAGATGTTTTGATCCACCGTTGACTCTGCATTGCAGGAGGAACATTTGACAACCTGTTTTTCCTCAGACTCGCCATCTTCGGAAGCGCGGGCAAAATAATCATAGAAATCCAGTTCACTGACCAGGCCAGTCACAGCCGGAAGGCTGTTTTCCTCTCCGCAATAGGAGCATTTCAGCTTTTTTGTACCCGGAGCAAATTCCAGTTTGGCGCCGCATGATGTACAGGGGAAAAGCTTGGCGTTGACATTTTCTGCCATGGAACACCTCTAAAAGCAGCGAACATGCCTTACTACGGCAGCGGCGGCGGAACAGTGCCAAAAATAGATGCCAGTTCAGCCACCTGCCCGGCAGCGCCCCAACTGGCCATACCCTGTTTCCAGACCAGTGTTTCCTTTGTCAATTGACCGGACTGGGCCATCTGCTGAAGGGCAGCCGCATCAAAAGGCCCGGCCTGTTGTCCGTTTAAAGCGACAAACAGCTGAATCTGCGGCGGCAAAGGCGGTGGAGCTACCGGCTGCGCCGGCTGGGTCTGACCACTGAACATTCCACCCATGGCACCGGCCATCTGGCCACCCATGCCCAGTCCCATTCCTACCCCTACTCCGGCTGCAGCAAGACCTCCCGGATTATTGGCTGCATCCCTGATCGCACTGGCGGTCTCATACTGGGTATAAGTCTGCATATTGCCGATGGCCCGCATGGCTCCAGCCTTGTCAATGGCCCGTTCCACCTCTTCCGGCAGCCCCACATCCTGAACCTGGACCTCGGTCAGTTCCAGACCAAACCCTTCGATAGCAGGTGCAATGCGCTCCTTGAGCGTGGTGCCCAGTTGAATGACCTTACTCTCCAGATCGATAACCGGAATACCGGCATCGGGCAGAACTTCCTTGATACGGCTGCCGATCTTGCCACGCAGGTTGTCTTCAATCTGTCCCGTCGTAAAATTACCGTCGGTTCCAACTATTTCGCGGATAAAGACAGCCGGATCCTTGATTTTTATGGAATAGAGACCATAGGCGGTGACCCGTACGGCACCGAATTCGGCATCACGCATGGTAACCGGACCGGGCGTGACCCATTTCAGGTTGGTAAACTGGCGGGTACTACAGAAATAAATCTCAGCTTTAAATGGACTGGAAAAGCCGTATTTCCACCCTTTGAGGGTTGTCAGGACAGGCATATTCTGAGTTTCCAGGGTGTAGGTGCCCGGCTTAAACACATCAGCCAGCTGCCCCTCATTGATAAATGCGGCCAGCTGCCCTTCCCTGACGACCAGCTTTGCTCCATATTTAATTTCATTGTCATAACGTTCAAACCGGTAGACGAGCGTATCATGAGAATCATCCAGCCATTCAACGATATCAATCAGTTCGCCTTTAAGCTTGTCCCAAAGTCCCATAGTCCTGCCTCCTTTACACAATATTTTAAACTTCCAGATTCAGTTCCTTAATTGCCATCTCCCGCATCTTGAACTTCTGGATCTTGCCGGAAGCGGTCATGGGAAATGAATCAACAAACCGCACATAACGGGGAATCTTGTAATGTGCAATCTTATCACTACAGAAAGACTTCAGCTCTTCCTCTGTCATTTCCATTCCGGATTTTAAAATAACAGCCGCCATAACCTGCTCGCCATATTTACGGTCCGGAACTCCGTAAACCTGAACATCTGAAACCTTGGGATGAGTATAAATGAACTCTTCTATCTCGCGAGGATAAATATTTTCTCCTCCTCGGATAATCATCTGCTTGATGCGGCCGGTGATCTTGCAGTAGCCGTTCTCGTCCATAATGGCCAGATCGCCCGTATGCAGCCAGCCGTCGCCATCAATGACCTTGGCGGTCTCTTCCGGCATCTTGTAGTAGCCCTTCATTACCATATATCCTCGGGCGCAAAGCTCGCCCTGTTTGCCCGGTGGAAGTGTCTCCCCGGTTTCAATGTCAATTATTTTTACTTCCGCACCGGGAAGAGCACGTCCAACCGTAGCAACACGCAATTCAATAGCATCTTCCGTACGGGTCTGGGCAATGCCTGGAGAAGACTCGGTCTGACCGTAGACACTGGTGATTTCTGTAACATGCATATCCTTTACGGCCCTTTTCATGACCTCGATCGGACAGACCGAGCCGGCCATTATGCCGGTCCTCATACTGGAAAGGTCAAAACTGCTGAATTCCGGATGTTCCAGCTCTGCAATAAACATTGTCGGCACGCCGTGTACGGCGGTACATCTTTCAGCCTCAATCGTCTGCAGGACTTTTAACGGATCAAAGGTTTCAACCGGCACCATGGCAGAGGCATGGGTAACACATACCATGACACCCAGAACACAACCAAAACAGTGAAAAAACGGAACCGGAATACAAAGGCGGTCTTTATCTGTGAATTTCATACACTCGCCGATAGCATAACCGTTATTTATAACATTGTAGTGGGTTAGCATGACCCCTTTGGGAAATCCTGTGGTGCCGGAAGTATATTGCATATTGATGGTTTCATGGCAATCCAACGATTTTTCAACTGCAGCAAGAGCATCATCGGACACAGTGCGTCCCAACTCAATCAACCCGGCAAAATTAAACATTCCGGCTGGAGTGTCTTCACCAATGAAAACAACTTTTTTAAAAAAAGGCAGATTTGTGCAATGCAATGGCTGATCAGGGTCAGATTTCAGAGATGGAACAACTTCGTGGAGAGCATTTACATAGTCAAACCCTTTGAAGGAGCGGACCATGAAAAGCATGGAGGAATCAGACTGATTAAGAATATATTCCAGTTCCGATGATTTGTAACTGGTATTTACGGTAACCAGAATGGCACCGACTTTGGCAGAGGCGAACTGCAGAACAACCCACTCAGGCACATTATTGGCCCAGATGGAAAGCTTGTCCCCTTTTTTAACTCCTATTTCCAAAAGACCTTTTGCAACCTGTCGGCAAATATCATTAAATACTTTGTAAGTGTACCTGATATTACGCTCCGGGTAGACCAAAGCTTCATTTTCGGGATAACTGCGGGCCATTTCGTCAAGCAGTCCACCTACGGTGTAATCAAGTTGCTTCGACATATGCAAATGCCTCCCTTAGGATATTTTAGCTGTAAATTGCCTGCACCCCTATAACATACTGATATTTATCAAATTTCCATACCACAGGAGATCAAACAAAGTCAAGCCGCATTGCAGTCGCCTGGAGATCCCTAAAACCATACGGAAATACATTTATATACAACACTAACCAAAAAATAAATCAGCAATAACTTATCGGACGGTATCCGTGAGTGATATCAATTACTAATGATCAGCGAAAGCAGCATGACGTTTAAATTTCAATAAGACGTTACACACATAAGTAAAAAAACAACACATCTACACCCCGGAAACAATTTAAAAAATTAAAATTGAACAAACCAGCTTAAAGTTGGTACTGATTTAGCGTTGTTTTTCAGTATTTTTGGATTGCCATCAATATTGGGCACACAGGTTGCTAAATAAAGGTTTCGCATTATCATTACAACACAATTTCAATTTCTAAAATGACTGACTATTTTCACAAAACATCAGGACAGTCATGGAAGAATCACTTTTACTTACAAGGGTTGCAAAATGAAAACTAACGGATTACCAAAAAAGCAGGGACTGTACGATCCACAATTTGAACATGATGCCTGCGGTGTCGGCTTTGTGGCAAATATTACCGGAAAGAAAACCCACGAAATCGTACAACAGGCCCTGACTGTCCTGACCAACCTTGACCATCGCGGCGCAGTTGGCAGCGAGCACAATACGGGTGACGGTGCAGGCATTCTGCTGCAGCTGCCAGACGCTTTTCTGCGCAAGGTTTGTGCACCGCTCGGCTTTGAACTGCCAGAGCCTGGCCACTATGGCGTAGCCATGGTTTTTGCCTCCCCGGATGCAGAAGAACGTATCAACGCAACTCACCTCATGGAGAGGATCGTTGACGAAGAAGGCGCCGTAGTTATCGGCTGGCGCGACGTACCTACGGACAACTACCTGCTGGGTAACACAGCCAAGGACGGCGAACCGTTCGTGCGTCAACTTTTCCTCAAACCGGGCAATGCCGCTTGCGATGAAGCAGCGTTCAACCGTAAGCTATACGTCATAAACCAGCGCGCTATTCATGAGATTCGCGACACCGAAGTGGACGGTTACTGGTACGTGTCCAGCATTTCAACCAAAACTATCATCTATAAAGGGATGCTGATGCCCGGGCAGGTCGACCGTTATTTTCCGGACCTGCGAGATCCGGACATGGTTTCCGCACTGGCACTGGTACATTCCCGTTTCTCAACTAATACTTTCCCGAGCTGGGACCGTGCTCACCCCTATCATTATCTGGCCCACAACGGTGAAATCAATACCCTGCGTGGCAACGTTAACTGGATGAATGCCCGCCAGTCTCTTTTCAGCAGTGAATTGTTCGGTGAAGACATCAAAAAAACATTGCCGATCATCAACGCCAACGGTTCCGACTCAGCCATGTTCGATAACTGCCTGGAGCTACTGGTAATGGCAGGACGTTCGTTGCCGCACGCAGTAATGATGATGGTGCCTGAGCCCTGGGAAAACCACGAGGGAATGAGCAAGGAAAAACGTGCCTTCTACGAATACCACTCCTGCATTATGGAACCGTGGGATGGACCAGCAGCAGTCGCCTTCACTGACGGACGCTTCATCGGTGCCACACTGGACAGAAACGGCCTCCGTCCCTGTCGCTATTACATCACAAGCGACGACATGGTGGTAATGGCTTCAGAGGCTGGCGTACTGCCGATTCCACCTGAGAAGGTAATAAAAAAAGGGCGCCTGCAACCGGGCAAAATGTTTCTGGTGGACACGGAACAGGGGCGCATCATACCAGACGAAGAAATCAAGCAGCAACTTGCCGATGCCAATCCGTATGAGCAGTGGCTGAAAGATAATCGCCTGGTTCTCAGTGACCTTCCCGATGCGCCAAGCGTCCATGAACCGGACCATGCAACCGTAGTGCTGCGCCAGCACGCCTTTGGCTACACATTTGAAGATCTGGATGTGGTTATCGGGCCCATGGCAAAAAGCGGGGCCCAGCCGCTGGGTTCAATGGGAACCGACACCCCGCTGGCGGTGCTTTCCAATCATTCCCAACTGCTCTACAACTATTTCCACCAGCTCTTTGCACAGGTTACCAATCCTCCCATTGACCCGATCCGCGAAGAGATCATTACTTCAACTACGACTCTGATCGGGTCCGAGGCCAATCTGCTCAGCCCCACAGCAGCCAGTGCCCGCATGATCGAGCTGGAACAGCCGATCATCTGCAACGAAGAACTTGAAAAGTTACGTCACGTTGACCTGCCCGGTTTCAAACCGGTCACTCTGCAGCTGTTATTCAAAGCAGCCGATGATGTAGAGGGTCTGGAAAAATCATTGGAAGAACTTTTCAGCGAGGCAGCCCGTCAGATTGAAGACGGCGCAAACATATTGATCCTCTCCGATCGCGGTGTAAATGAGGAATTTGCTGCTATTCCTTCCCTGCTGGCAGTTGCCGGCCTGCATCACTATCTGATTCGCAACAACAAACGCGCCAGCGTTTCGCTGGTACTGGAGTCGGGAGAACCGCGTGCCGTACATCACTTCTCAGTACTGCTAGGTTATGGCGCCAACGCCATCAACCCCTATCTGGCTTTCGAGACACTGGATGATATGATCAAAACCGGAATGCTTCCCGCTATGGATCACAAAAAAGCGGTCAAGAACTTCCTCAAGGCATCCATCAAAGGTGTTGTCAAAACCATGGCCAAAATGGGTATCTCAACCGTACAAAGCTATCGCGGCGCCCAGATTTTTGAGGCGGTCGGTCTGCACAACTCCCTTGTAGACAAGTATTTTACCTGGACACCATCCCGTATTGGCGGCGCCGACATAAACGCCATTGCCGCAGAACTACTGGCCCGACACCACAAGGCTTACCCAAAACGCGTTGCCAGTGAAACGACACTTGATCCGGGCGGCCAGTTCCAATGGCGCAAAGATGGAGAGGAGCATCTTTTCAATCCTCTCACTATCCAGTCGCTACAGGCGTCAACCCGCAACAACGATTACCAGGAGTTCAAGAAGTTCTCCGCACTTATTGACGAGCAGAGCACCCGCCACTACACCCTGCGCGGCCTGCTGGACTTCAAAAAGCGCACCTCGATCCCGATTGAAGAGGTCGAACCGATTGAAACCATTATGAAGCGTTTCAAAACCGGTGCCATGTCCTACGGTTCCATCAGCCAGGAGGCCCACGAGGCTCTGGCCATCGCCATGAACCGCATTGGCGGTCGCTCCAACACCGGCGAGGGCGGCGAAGATCCGGCACGTTTTGACTGGACCAATGAGCAGGGTGACTCCAAAAACAGCGCCATCAAGCAGGTCGCTTCCGGTCGTTTCGGCGTTACCAGCAACTACCTGACCAATGCCCGCGAAATCCAGATCAAGATGGCACAGGGCGCCAAGCCTGGTGAAGGCGGCGAACTCCCCGGCTCTAAGGTTTACCCATGGGTAGCCAAGACTCGCCATACGACACCGGGCGTCGGTCTCGTATCACCACCGCCGCACCATGATATTTACTCCATCGAGGATCTGGCCGAATTGATCCACGATCTAAAGAACGCCAATCGTCGCGCACGCATCAGCGTCAAGCTGGTTTCCGAGGTCGGTGTCGGCACGATTGCAGCAGGTGTTGCCAAGGCCCATGCCGATGTCGTCCTGATCAGCGGTTTCGACGGCGGTACCGGAGCTTCACCGATTTCAAGTATCAAGCACGCCGGCCTGCCATGGGAACTCGGTCTGGCTGAGACCCACCAGACCCTGATGCTGAACAACCTGCGCAGCCGTATCACAATCGAGGTCGATGGCCAGCTCAAGACCGGACGCGATGTTGTGATCGCTGCCCTGCTGGGAGCCGAGGAGTTCGGTTTTGCAACCGCTCCGCTGGTAACCCTTGGCTGTGTAATGATTCGCGTCTGCCACAGCAATACCTGCCCTGCCGGTGTTGCCACCCAGGATCCGGCACTGCGGGCCAAGTTTGCCGGCAAGCCGGAGTACGTAGTAAACTTCATGCGTTTTGTTGCCCAGGAAGTCCGGGAAATCATGGCACAGCTCGGCTACCGTTCCTTCAACGAGATGGTAGGCCGCGTCAGCGATCTGGAACCTAAGAGCGACATCCAGCACTGGAAAGCCAAGGGAGTTGACTTCTCCAACCTGCTCTACAGCCCGGAGAGATCACCATCCAACAGCACATACTGCATCGAATTGCAGGACCATGGTCTGGAGAAATCCATGGATATGACAAAGTTGCTGGATATTTGCGAACCGGCAATTGAGCGTGGAGAGAAGGTTTTCGCCGAACTCCCCATCACCAACATCGACCGCGTTGTCGGCACTATTGTAGGCAACGAAATTACCCGCAACCACGGTGCAAACGGTCTACCCGAAGGAACCGTCAACCTGCGCTTCAACGGCTCTGCAGGACAGAGTTTCGGTGCCTTTACTCCCAAGGGAATGACACTGGAGCTTGTGGGTGATGCCAACGACTATCTGGGCAAAGGCTTGAGCGGAGGTACAATCGTACTCTATCCGTCAGCCGCTTCAACCTTCAAGGCAGAAGAAAACATCATCACCGGCAATGTGGCCCTGTACGGCGCCACAAGCGGAACCGTCTACATCTGCGGTATGGCAGGAGAACGTTTCGGCGTTAGAAACTCAGGCGTCAATGCGGTTGTTGAAGGGGTCGGAGACCATGGCTGTGAGTACATGACCGGCGGAACCGTTGCTGTTCTGGGCGCTACCGGGCGGAACTTTGCTGCCGGCATGAGCGGTGGTGTTGCTTATGTGCTTGATGAGCAGGGTGATTTTGCCAATCACTGCAACACCGAGATGTCAGCACTGGAACAGCTTGAAAATGACGACCTGGCAACATTAAAGGGTATGATTGAACAGCACAAAGAGCGCACCGGAAGCGCCAAGGCAGCTGCTATACTGTCCAACTGGACCGAGTATGCAGGCAAGTTCATCAAGGTCATGCCGATGGATTACAAACGTGTGCTGCAGGCGCTGGCACGAGCAACCGCTGCCGGTTTGAGCGGTGATGACGCCCTGGCTGCTGCTTTCGAAGAAAACTCGGCAGCCGGTAAAGCCTGATTCGTTATTTGCAATTATTAGATCAAAGACTAAAGGCATCTCACACAAAGACGCGAAGACGCCAAGAGATTCAAAAACATATATTTAACCGGTAATTTAGACTTTTTTGTTTTTACTATGTTTTTCTTTGCGGCTTTGCGTGATCAATGGTTTTGTTTTTAAAGAGCTGTACAGTTATGTTTACTTTAACCAATTAACGATATAGGAAACGACTATGGGAAAACCAACAGGATTTATGGAATATCTTCGGGAGCTGCCTGCTGACCGGGATGCCCAGGAGCGAATCAAAGACTGGAATGAATTTCACCTGCACATGCCGGAGGATAAACTCCGTACTCAAGGTGCTCGCTGTATGGATTGCGGCATACCCTTCTGCCATACCGGCAACCTGCTGAGCGGTATGGCAAGTGGCTGCCCCATCAACAACCTGATCCCGGAATGGAACGATCTGATTTATCGGGGTCTCTGGAAACAGGCTTTGGACCGCCTGCACCGCACCAACAACTTCCCGGAGTTTACTGGACGTGTCTGTCCGGCTCCCTGTGAAGGTGCTTGTACAGTCGGCATGAAAGAAGATCCTCCCGTCACAATCAAGAATATTGAAGTAAGTATTGTTGACCGCGGCTGGAAAGAAGGCTGGATTGTTCCGACTCCTCCCAAGGTGAGAACCGGCAAGAAGGTGGCTGTAGTCGGCTCAGGCCCTTCGGGCTTGGCCGCAGCAGCCCAGCTTAACAAAGCCGGTAACAGTGTTACTGTCTTTGAACGCGCTGATCTGCCTGGCGGACTATTGATGTACGGAATTCCCAACATGAAACTGGACAAGCGTGAAGTTGTGCTGCGTCGCATCAAATTGATGGAAGCAGAAGGAATCACCTTTGTCTGCAATACTGAAATCGGCGGTAGCGCCTATCCTGTGGACAAACTGCGCCAGGAATTCGATGCTGTCGTACTGACCACCGGCGCGACCAAACCGCGCGACCTTCCGATAGAGGGGCGCTCCCTGAAAGGGATCCATTTTGCCATGGACTTCCTGACCGCCAACACCAAAGCGGTCCTAAATCCAGGATCGGACTTCATCTCCGCCAAGGACAAGGATGTTATCATAATCGGCGGCGGCGACACAGGAACAGACTGTGTAGGTACTTCACTACGTCATGGCTGCAATACTGTTGTCCAGCTGGAAATAATGCCCCAGTCCCCACTGATACGTGCTGACGGCAACCCATGGCCAGAATGGCCTAAAACCCACAAAGTGGATTATGGCCAGGAAGAAGCTGCTGCAAAGTTTGGTGCAGATCCCCGCGTATACCTGAATACAGCCACAAAGTTTGAAGGCGACGCCGACGGAAATGTAACTGCAGTACACACCGTTCAGGTTTCCTGGGATAAAAACGACAAGGGTCAGTTTGTACCCACACCGGTACCAGGAACCGAGCAGATACGACCCGCTGGCCTGGTACTGCTGGCCATGGGCTTCCTCGGACCTGAACAGCCACTGCTTGACTCGCTGGGAGTAGAGCGCGATGCCCGCAGCAATATCAAGGCGGAACTTGGAAGCTTTACCACCAGCATCCCCGGTGTCTTTGCCGCCGGAGACTGCCGCCGTGGTCAGAGCCTTGTGGTCTGGGCCATAAACGAAGGACGTGGAGCAGCTCGCGAATGCGACCGTTACCTGATGGGAGAGACTGAACTTCCCTGATCTTTAAAATCATACCAACTCAAGCAAAGGGTTAGCAGAAATGCTAACCCTTTACCATTCATACTTTACCATTTTCCACCAAAAACCAATGTCACAATTTCTTGCCAGAATTCAACCCGGTTACTTCCAAATAGGGGCTGAATAACTTCTCCACAGTTGCTGTTGAAAACCCGTTGAATAAGAGATCCAACTAACTGAATTTTAGTTTGTTTTGTTAGATTGAACAGTTTTTAAGCAACTCTTCTGTCAAGCAGTTTAATATTAATTTACTCCCAACTTTGAAAAAAATTAACACAATTGTTGCTTTCTTCACACTTCAAATTGAATCGAGATCCTAAGCTGTTAGCTGGATAAAATTTAAATAACCACAATCTGAAGCTATCAATTGCACGATTGATTTTAATCATCTATATTAACATAGTTTTTCTGCTAAACCCTACTTAGCGGCATTCCCAAATAGCCAAAATACATTCTAGCTGCAAAAGCTGTCGCTGCAGAGGCACAAATGCATAATAATGAGTCATTACAACTATACCTTTCTCAAATAAAGACGTTGATTGAACGTCAGCAGCAAATTGAGACACAGGATCTTCCACAACAAAACGTTGAGCTGGAAAAGCTGCTGCACCAGCTTGCAACCAGCCCGATAGCCCGCATCCTGGAAGAACTTTCCGATGACGAGCGGCAGATTGTCTGGCAACACACACCTGACTCAAGAAAAGAAGAGATTCTACTTGAGATCGAAGACTCGGTCCGCGTTGAGTTACTCTTCGAGGCCGAGCCCTTTGAGGCAGAGCCAAGGATTGAGAGTACCCAGATCCGGGTTTTTGACCTTTTTGAAGGACGACTGCGCCAGATACCCATTGAAACCCGTAAAGACCTTGCCAGAGCAAAACCGATCTGGGTCGACCTGGTTTCCCCGGAAGAAGAACAGCTTAACTGGGCCAGCGAGATTTTTGGAGTAGAACTGCCCGATCCGCAGGACCTGACCGACCTGGAAACCAGTGCCCGTTTCTATGTGGAAGATAATGGTGAAGTCCATCTGCACTCTGATTTTCTACTCGACCGGGAGGATGAATCACGCAACGTCATGGTCGCCTTTATCCTGCACAGTGGTACGCTGTTCTCAGTAAGAAATGAGGAGCTACCGGTCTTCCGTCTGCAGCGATTACGCGCCCGTGCCCAATCCGGTTATGTAACCGAGGCAAAGGATGTGCTACTGGACCTTTATGCCGCCGACGTGGAGTATTCGGCTAATGCGCTCGAGGATGTTTATTCTGAGCTGGAAGCGGTGGGCAAGCATGTTTACGGCAACGATATGACTGACGAGGAATCGGCCAAGATACTTGCCTCCATCGCTGAAGAGGAGGATCTGAACGGTCGCATCCGACGCAATGTGCTGGATACCAGGCGCGCCCTCTCCTTC
>JBGSQR010000247.1:0-9234 GCA_041737975.1 Geobacterales bacterium
CATATTCGCCACATTGTACTGGATCCACATTCGCCGACATTGCAGGGAATATCCTGTTTTATCTGTGGACTTTGGCTGAACGGCGTCAACCTTAAAACACTTGAATCATAATTTTAATATTTAATAGATCAAGACCATCAAACAAATTAACTACTTCGTACATTTATTAATGAAACTTTCACCTGCCTGTACTCATTCCGTAACAATTCTAAGTTACAATGTTCGGGTTATGTGAATCGGCGTATTGGAGGCATAGTTTGAAACAGATTCCAATAGAAATTATTGCATCAATCGAGTCTGTCAACATTCCATCAATACCCAAAGTACTGTTGAAAGTTCTACGCCTGGTCGAAGAAGACCATGTTTCGATGAAAGAACTGGCAGAGCTGGTTGGGCGTGATCCGGCACTGAGTATCCGTGTCTTCTCCATAGCTAACTCCCCCGCCTTCAGACAGATTTCGGAAAACAGGAATCTGGAACAATGCCTTGCTGTGATCGGCACCAGCCTATTGAGAACCATAACCGCCTGTCTCGCAATTCAAAGCGTCTTCACGCCTGACGAAAACAATAAAAATTATGATTACAGCGGGTTTTGGAAACATTCCCTGCTGATTGCTGAAATAGCCCGCGAACTGGCTTTTACCGTTAATTATAGAGACATTGAAGAAGTATATCTGTCTGCGCTTCTGCATGATGTGGGACAATTGCTGCTGCTTGGCGGACTTGGAGACAAATATGGAGTAATACTGGAAAGGTGCAACGATGAACTGTCGCTGCTAAACGTAGAGGACCCGCTCTTCGGAACAGACCACGCAGCAGTTGGCGCCTGGCAAATTGATCAGTGGAATTTTTCTTCGTTCATGGCTGATGCCATCCTCTTTCACCATCGGCATTTCAATGAAATTAAAATTGCCGGACAGCTGATCCAGATTATCTGGTCAGCACATGTTATTGCCACCGATTTCCAGTATGAACATCCACAGGAAGAACAGTCACCTGAGCTGACAGCCAGCATGGGAATGCTCGGTTTGAATATTGATGCTGTTGACAATTTACTGCGTCACTCATCCGAAAGGGTAACGTTACTGGCAGAAGAGTTGGGTATTTCCGATGAAAACGTCAAATCCATCCCTCAACCAAAATTTATTGAGTCAAACAGACATATAACTGATCTGATCGAAAAAAACACTGGGCAGCTCGAAATTGAGTCCATGGTACGGGACATGGCAGTTATGCATCCACTGCAACAGAACCTGGCAGACCTGGGAAGTGAAGAGGAAATCCTGTTTTCTTTACGGGAAGCTGCCGGGATATTATTCAACATGGGAGCACCCGCTTTATACACCATTCATCAGGACGAACAAATACTGACTGCGGCCGAAATCAAGGGGCAGCCAGAGCTGCTGAGGCAACTGGAAATATCGATTAAACCTGAAACATGTCTGGCAGCTGTTGCTTTTTCAGGAAAGCAGATCTGTTCAACAGATGATGATCATTATGCACATCAGATTTCACTGATTGATCGCCAGATAGGAAGGATACTAAAGAGTAATGACCTGATGTATGTTCCTATCCGAAATCGTAACCGCTGCCTGGGCTTGATGATATTTGGATTGGACTCTGACAAACGCTCGAAAGTCCGCAATCAACTGGGCTGGATAACCAGTTTTGCTCGCCTGGCCGCCATCAGCATTGATAACTGGCGTAATTTGAAGCTGAGTGAACAGATCAGAGACCGCGCCCAACAAAAGATATTTGAACAGCAGACAAAAGAAGCTATTCACGAAGCATGTAACCCTCTGGGAATCATCAAAAACTACCTTAGAATCATTAATAAAGAGGTGCCAGATCAACCAGGTGTACAACAGAATTTGAATATCATTTCAGAAGAAATCGACAGGGTTACCCAGATTGTAAGAAGCATGGGGTATACAGGTGCAATCTCAGACGCCAAGGTAAAGCTTAACCTGAATGAGCTGATTGAGAAAATGCTGGCTATTTATGGTGAACCACTTTTTACCCAGAAAGGCATCCTGATTAATACAGATCTGGATCCGCTGCTTGAGCCAACTTTCGCAGAAAAAAACATAATTATGCAGATTCTGTTAAACCTTTGGAAAAACGCATCCGAAGCGATGTCGCCCGGAGGCAGCTTTTCTATCTCCACACATAACAGCCATATTTATAACGGTTCCAATTATATCGAAATCGGGATCAGCGACACCGGACCGGGCTTACCAGAGGATGTTATAAAACAGATTTTCCAACCTTTATCCTCAAGCAAAACTCCGGAACACTCAGGCGTTGGGCTTTCGATAGTTTCATCTCTTGTTAACACTATTCATGGGCACATTACTTTTCAAAGCCATGCAGATATCGGAACAACTTTTTCTATTCTGCTACCGCGCTAAATTGAGTCAATAATGAATTTTTTATCCAGAAAACAGAGCAAAAATACAAATTGGTTTGAACAGCCACAACGGGTACTGATCGTAGATGATGAGCCACGCATGCGTTCCAGCCTGAAACAGCTGCTTGAAGGCAAAATGCTGGAAATTCTTGAATGTGAAACAGGTACAGATGCGATCAAAATTCTTGGCAATGGGGATATTGATCTAGCTCTGCTGGATATAAACCTTCCTGACATTTCCGGGCTGGATGTATTGGACTGGATTACTCAAATCAGGTTACAGACCAGTGTACTCATGGTAAGTGCCGTCGACAGCATTGAATATGCAATCAATGCCATGCGTAAGGGTGCGGTAGATTTTGTACGTAAACCGGATGAACTTGGCCAGATCCAGCACAAAGTTGAAAATGCCCTGTATCGGCGATGCCTGGAACAGAGTCACACTCAGATAACTTCACATCTGGAACATTCGGAAAGACTTCACCGCTTTCTGGTAGAGAACTCACCGGACCTGATATACACACTGGACAATGATGGTTGTTTTGTCTTTGTAAACTCCAGAATCGAATCGCTGCTCGGTTTCTCCAGAAATGAGTTAATCGGAGTACATTATTCATCAATTATCCATGAAGAAGATCGTGAGCTGACACAACTTGCCTTCAATGAATGCAGAACAGAGAATATCAGCAATACGTCTGAAGTCAGATTAAAACATAAAATCTCCGGATGCAGCAATCGGAGCGAAGAACACTATATAGTTGCCATGCTCTGCTCCATCGGGATCTTCAATGAAAGTACAAAGGACGAAAACCTGGTCAGTCAGCTTTTTTCAGGAATATATTGTGTAGCCCGCGATATAACAGATCGTAAACTTTCTGAAGACATTATCACCTTTCAGGCATTACACGATCAGCTTACCATGCTGCCCAACAGAAGATTGTATTATGACCACCTGGAACTGGCGATGGCTAACTCAAAGCGCCAGGGATGCTTTGTTGGCGTTATGTTTATTGACCTTGACCGTTTCAAGCTGGTTAACGACACCTATGGCCATTCTCAGGGTGACGAACTCTTGAAAAGTGTGGCACAGCGTCTTCGCCAATGTGTAAGATCAGGTGATACTCTGGCACGACAGGGCGGCGACGAATTCACTATTGTACTACCAGGTTTATTGCAGACAGAAGATGCCGCTATTGTAGCCAACAAGATTCTGGACAACTTCAAGTTGCCATTTTTCGTAGCCGGACAGGAATTTCGTGCTACTGCAAGCATCGGAATAGCAATCTTTCCCCGTGATGGTGACAGTGCCGACATGCTGATGAAGAGCGCCGATATTGCCATGTACAAAGTCAAGGCCAGTGGCAAGAATGGATTCCAGTATTTTGCAACCGAAATGAATTCCTGTTATCACGAGCGCATCAGCCTTGAAAATGAATTGAGGCAAGCCATACAGAATTCCGAGTTGGAACTGTATTATCAGCCTAAAATCAACATACAGGAAAATTGCATTGTTGGAATGGAAGCTCTGCTGCGATGGAATCATCCTGTGCATGGCCTGCTTAATCCCGGTGGGTTTCTGGATATTGCAGAAGAAACAGGGCTCGTCAGCGCAATCACAGACTGGGTACTTGAAGAGGCCTGCAACAGGCTTTTACGCTGGCACCGACTGGGCGTGAACGCCAGTATTTCGATAAACATATCACCTAAAGAATTTGACCGTGAAAACCTGGTCGAGTTGATCATCAATTCCGTAATGAAACGCAACATTTCTCCTGAACTGCTGGAAATAGAGATCACTGAAAACATGATGTTGTCAGATGTTTCCGGAATACTCTCAAAGTTGCGAAGGTTACGTGAATATGGAATACGTATTTCTATTGATGATTTCGGAACAGGTTACTCTTCTCTTAACTATCTTCGCCAGTTTCCAATAGACTGCATCAAGATTGATCAGTCATTTGTAAGAGACTTGATCCCTGACATAGAGGTTTCACCTATCATACATGCAATTATTGGCATCGCTCGCGGTTTTGGAATGCATGTTGTAGCCGAGGGAGTGGAAACGGCATATCAATTGGAAATATTAAGTGAAATTGGTTGCTATGAAATGCAAGGATATTTTTTCAGTCGTCCTGTTCCAACCATTGATGCAGAAAAAATGCTTGGCATTACTCCAACGCCAGTAGTACATATCGGGAAAACCGCCTTGAAAAGTAATGATTCCAGAGTCAGTTACGACAACTTGAGAGCCTGCATATAACATACACAAATGTTATTGATAATATTTCAGCTCCATCAGGGAGGACCATATGGATAGAAACCTTTCAGAAATAAGCCGCCGTGATCTTATCAAAATGCTGGGAGCCGGAGCGCTTTACGCCACACTGCCGAAGACCAGATACGGTCACAGGACGCAGAAAACGGAATGAGCCGGCATGTGGACAACACCTATCTGTTTGAAGTCATGTGCCGCTATTTCGGCATCAGCCACCGGAATCCTTCCATGACAAGCGCACAGGACATTCCTTTCATAAAAAAGGCCTCTTCAGCCGAATGGAAACAACATCTGCGGTTCCACATTGCCTGAGCTTAAAGCACAATTTAAAACGTGAAAGGACGTTATGCCATGGAAACCTTGATAGCCGATTCCTGGGACGACCTTCAAAGCAAGCTTTTTGCAGACTCCTGGAATGAAGGATTGGGTCGATTCCGTTCCCGTTTTGCCTTCCGTGGACTTTCCGACTCCAGTTACCGCCTTGAAACCACCCTGATCAGACTTGGAGGTGAATATGCCGGACTGGAAAGGCATCTGCTGCGTAATTTCAAAAAATACGCCCACAGAAATGTTGTTGAAAAAGACTCGCTCTGGCACTGGCTCTCTGTTGCTCAACATTACGGACTGCCGACAAGAATTCTAGACTGGACATATTCGCCGTTTATTGCCATGCATTTTGCCACTGCCAATATAGACAAGTTCAATATGGATGGTGTCATCTGGACAGTAAATTACGTCAAGGCCCATGAACTGCTGCCGAGAAAACTGAAGGAGAAAATTGAGCAGGAGGGTGCAAATGTTCTGACTGTCGAGCTGCTAAATGAAGAGATTGATTCATTAGCTGAACTCGACGCGCTGGCCAAGGACAAGATATCGATCTTTTTTGAGCCGCCGGCCATTGATGACAGAATCGTCAACCAATACGCTTTCTGCTCCGTAATGTCAGACCCATGCATGGTACTGGATGACTGGCTAGAGCAGCACTCCGGACTCGCCAGAAAGATAATCATTCCTGCCGCGCTGAAATGGGAAATTCGTGACAAGCTGGATCAGGCGAATATCAATGAAAGAGTGCTCTTCCCCGGCCTGGACGGCATGAGTCGCTGGCTGAAACGTCATTACAGCCCCAGGTAGTACATCATTATCATTTAAAAAGAAGAACTAAAAATAGTATTTGCAATATAGAAAATAATAAGTTTCTCTCTGTTGCAAGACCTTGGTAAAAAAATATTGTTAGAGAGAGGTTTACCTTTTATTGGCTGGTTTAGCTGTCGGTTTTGGCTAACAGCAAGACTTAGAACTCAGGTCCTTCAACTCTTTGCCGGCAGTGAATTTGCCAACAGTTTTAGCAGCAATTTCGAGCGGTTTGCATGTCTGCGGATTGCGGCCTATACGAGCTGTTTTTTGTACTGCACTGAAAGTACCAAAACCTACCAATGTAACTTATTCATTTTCCCGCAACGCACAAGAAACAGCGCATGTGAATGTTGCCAGTGCTTTTTCTGCCTGCACTTTTGTTATCCCAGCACCTTCTGCAATTTTTGCTACCAAATCTGTTTTGTTCATGTTAACTACCTCCTATTAATAATGGAGCTTAAAGCCCTTATCCAAAACACACAATTGATCGGACAGTAAACCATTTGAGATGCCTGTCAAACTCAAATATGCATTTTGTCAAATATGCTTTTTAGCATCAACATGCTATTTTCGGTCTGAATATAGCAAAGTCAAATCATTAACAAGCGATTCCAACCAACCTTGCCTATACAGCTTTCTGACTGTAGAGGTAGATATTTATTCAACTTTCAAAACAACCGATTTAAAAATTGAAGGATTAATTTCAGAAAAAAAACAGAAAGGGGTAAATATGACCAAAGCGGATCTGATCGAGAGAATAAATGACCAAACTGGGATGTCTAGCAAGGAATCAGCTGAGGCACTGGAGGTGGTACTTAAAATCATGAAGGACACACTTGCATCTGGCGAGAAGCTAAAGATAACAGGTTTCGGCAGTTTCACTGTTAAGCAGAAAAATGATCGCAAGGGCAGAAACCCGCAGACCAGCGAAACAATCACAATTTCCGCGCGTCGAATTTTAACCTTCAAGCCAAGCACCGTTTTGAGAGATGCTATCAACAGCGTTCAGGGCAGCTAATCAAAACGTCCATATTAATTTTCAATATAGCCAACCGAAAGAGACTACCCGAACGCTTGTGTAAGGACAGTTATAATTAGTTCATTCATAGACTTCCCAGTGTCTAGTGATTTTTGTTTGATTTTCTGACGCAATACTCTTGGCATATCGACAAGGAACTTGCCGATCGCTTTTTCATCGATGACTATTGACTCAGGCATTACCAGTTCCTTTTTACCGGATCCCGGCTTTGTGGCAGTTTTTGGGGCTGGCGATTTTTGAGATTTTGTTTTTAGTTCTGTGTTTTGCGTACTTCTGGGGGCAGATATCCTTTGAGGCTTCTGTTCGGACATTTTTTCAGATGCCTGAGCAGGTTCTCTAACAGATGACGGAGCTGCGCCCTCAAGGAAAACATGTACCTCTGGCCTATCCAAGTTTAGATTCGGTATATCTGGGCGTGTTATTTTCATGCTAGTCCACCTCTCATCACAGCATTTATTTCAGCCAACTCATTCCAGAGCGAGAGTATTTCCGCTGCAGCCTTGCCCTTCGGCTCAGTTTCTATTACGCCCAATCCCCTTTCAACTGCATTTTTATACGCAACGCGCGAATGAATGAGCGTTTTGAGTAATGGAACATTTTCAAGCGCAGAGATGGTGGTCAATGCTTTTTTTGAGGAACTCGTGCCATGTACGATCTGCGTTAACAGTGTATAGCTGTCGATTTCAGTAAAAGTGCGGGCAGCCTCAAGTATGTCCATTGTGTCAGATAGTCCCCAGAGATCAAACTGGGAAGCTTGACAGGGAATAATCGCTATGCCACCTTCGGGTCTAACAACACCCTTACCGCATGCGAGGAGTGCTGAGCGAAGGACATTGGTGTCACGGCCGCCGACATCAATGCAGACAAAGTCGTAAGTAGCAGCAAGGCGCGGCAGATCTTTATGAATAGTATTAGTTGGCATTCCAACAACCTGAATTCCACCTGGCGCGTCATCAGAACGCTCGCCTCGCCAGAAAATTGACGAGCGCTGCAGGTCACCGTCGACCAACAGAACCGACTTGCCCAGACTAGCTGCGACGCAGGCTAGATTGGTCGCCAATGTGGTTTTTGAACACCCACCTTTAGTTGATACGCATGCTACAAGCATTGCTAACCTCCATTATGTTACTAATATTAGTTATGAATCTAATATGTCTAAGATAATGTATCAAAGACAGCTCAGAAATATTATTTACATTTGCAGGGATAATGCCATTAACAATAAAATTGATATTAGTTACAGCGGTTTGATAATTCGACGAATTCAAAAACGGCTGGTGTTATGGGGTATTTGTGCTGACAGTAATGCAGCTGGTAGTGATTACCGCGGAGCAGTTGGTGTCCATCCTGTTTTGCACCAATTCTCCGCCAGCAACTTTATAAGCAGCAGTCCGGTAACCGCTCGGTCTACAGAGAAAGCGGAATTTCTGAAGTGAACCTTTTTCGTCCTCGATCGACTATCTGAGAATAGTGGGCGGCCATCTCGAGTGTTGAATGTCGCAATGATGATTGTACTGCTTTGACATCTTTTGTCGCCATGTAGATTAGACTGCCTGCAGTATGACGCAGCTGATGACAACTGCCGTGCGGCTTTTTAATTCCTGCCCTGCGCAGATATCCATCAACGATATAGTTTACACCCTGTTCCGTCAGCCTCTTACCGGCTGACTCACCACCTTTTTTTACACGAACAAATGCCGGCTGCCCGCCCGAATCAAGGACTGTTTCGCCAAGAGCACCGAAGTATGCCCGCAACGCGTAGATAGTATCCTCACGCGGATAGACATAAGCTGTTTTCCCTTTACCGCGTATCTTCAGGCGGATGCCACCATCAACCGATTGCGACATACATTGATAATCCAAACGTACTATTTCACATCTCCGTAGCCCCTCAAGGAGGAGCAGGGCGATGATCGCCTGGTCGCGCAGTGCCTTGAGCACATCAGCTTTGGCAACCTGGCGCAGCAGAAGTTCGGCCTCACCGGCAGTCAGAAATATAATATCCGGCTCACCATTATCATCACGTGGCGCCTTGACTTCTACTGCCGGGTCGACTGCAATCAAACCACGATTATAAGCTGCTTTATAGAAACTCCTAATAACAGAAAGCTTGAGGGCGATTGTGTTGTGCAATGCTGGCTGAAGTTCGCCGTCTTCCTGTCGTCCGCCGGAGGTTACCAAATGTTCTCGAAACTGTAGCAGGTCTTCTTCTTTAACGGAAAACGGATGAATTTCGGATACTGTTCGACACCACAGAAACCATTGACTTATATGCATCAGGTAAGTTTTTACTGTTTCTTTTCTCGGCTGACCTCCAGCTAACCGACTGAGCCAAGTACGGACAAAACGTTTCAGATCATCGTCAACGGCAAG
>JBGSQR010000250.1:0-3356 GCA_041737975.1 Geobacterales bacterium
CTGCTCAGATTATGGCGTTACTACCGTTCTGCTCGGATTGTGGTACGACATGCGGATTGAGTTTATTGTTTCGCCCGGTTGTTTTCATCCTCGTCCCAAAGTTGATTCAGCTGTGATCAGCTTTGTGCCACTGACAGAGCCAAGGGCAGACGTAGGTAATGAGGAAGTCTTTCGAAGAATAGTCAAGGCGGCTTTTGCCATGCGGCGCAAGACATTGTCCAATTGCCTTAAGAAGGCCGAACTGGTGCAGTCAGAACAGCTGACAGCAATTCTGGATGAATGTGGCATAGATGGTAAAAGGCGTGGAGAGACGCTTACTCTGGAAGAGTTTGCCACTCTTTCAAGGCGTTTTTCAATAGCATGAAATTTAAAACCGCTTTGAGCGGTTTTTTTTGATTTTATTTTGATTTGATTGGATATCAGAAGGTGAATATGACTACGCAAATACTTTATATCATTCTGTTTCTTGGTGCATTGTCCTCTCTTATATCAATATTTATCCTGATACGGATTTCCCGTACCCAATCAGACCCTCGCATTGAAAATCTGGAACGTATGCTGGAGAGGCAGGAACGTATTTTTCGGGAGGAAATTGCACGCAGCAGGGAGGAGTCTCAATTGTCAGCCCGTCAGGGACGCGAAGAGATTTCAACTGGCGTTACAATATTGGGTGATTCACTGTTAAAGCGAATGAGCGAGATTGCCGTGCTGCAGAAAAACCAGCTGGATATTTTTGCCGACCAGCTGAAAAATATGACCTCCAGCAATGAGGTCAGAATGGATAAACTGAGAGAAACAGTTGAAGAACGGTTGCGTCTGATTCAGGAGGATAATGCGCGTAAACTCGAACAGATACGGGCTACAGTTGATGAAAAGCTTCATGATACGCTGGAGCGTCGACTGGGCGAATCATTCAAACTGGTCAGTGAAAGATTGGAGTCGGTGCAGAAGGGGTTAGGGGAGATGCAGACCCTGGCAAGCGGTGTAGGTGACTTGAAAAAAGTGCTTACAAACGTTAAGACTCGCGGCACTTTTGGTGAAATTCAGCTTGGCAGTCTGCTGGAGCAGATTCTTGCGCCAAGCCAGTATGAAGGAAATGTTGAAACCCGTTCCGGTAGTGGCCAACGGGTTGAGTTTGCACTTAAGTTGCCAGGACGTGACGGAACTGCCGAGGGCATGGTCTGGCTGCCTCTGGATGCAAAGTTTCCGCAGGAGGATTACCTGCGGCTTGTAGAGGCTCAGGAACTGGGTGATGCTCCTGCTTCAGCCGAGGCCTATAAACAGCTGGACCGGGCTGTCAGGGAGATGGCTAAAAATATCCGTGATAAATATCTTGATCCACCCAATACAACAGATTTTGGAGTCATGTTTCTGCCAACCGAGGGACTCTATGCAGAGGTTTTAAGACGTCCGGGACTCTTTGAAATACTGCAGCGCGACTACAAGGTTGTTCTGACCGGACCAACCACACTGGCTGCGCTTCTGAACAGCCTGCAGATGGGATTCAGGACTCTGGCGATTGAAAGGCGCTCTTCAGAGGTCTGGAATATGCTCGGCGCTGTTCGCACCGAATTTGCCAAATTTGGTGTGGTTCTGGACAAGACCCGCAAGAAGATACAGGAAGCAGGCAATCATATTGATCAGGCAGCCACACGCAGTCGTGTTATAGAGCGTAAATTACGGGATGTGCAGGGGATGCCTCAGGGGGAAGCGGAAGCACTGCTTGAAACCGGTTTGGTTGATTTGGAAGAGGAAAGAAGCGAAGAACTGTAAGAGCTGTAAGATATTGTTACAGATCTCCGAGATTTTGGAAACCTCGGAGATCTGTGCTTAATCAATCTTCCGAAAGCAGCGACCTGTCATTCTCGTAGGATTTGTGTCTGATCTGGTGGAACTTCTCGATCAGTTTCTCAACTGTCAGGGCTTTCTTTTCTTCGCCCTCCACATCAAAAATAATCTCTCCCTTATCCATCATCAGCAGGCGATTTCCAAACTCGATTGCGTGAGTCATATTGTGGGTAATCATCATAGAAGTCAGCTTGTAATCTTTGATGAACTTGTGAGTCAATTCAAGTACGATCTCGGCGTTTTTAGGGTCCAGAGCAGCGGTATGCTCATCCAGCAGAATCAGATCAGGCTTTGACAATACCATCATCAGCAAAGTCAGTGCTTGACGCTGCCCCCCGGAAAACATGGCCAGATTTTCCTTCATGCGATCTTCAAGACCCATTTTCAGTTGTACAAGTTCAGTTTTAAAGTATTCCCTCATGCGATTATTCAAGCTGCGTTTTATCCACTTGAAACCTTTTTTATGGGTAATCATCATGTTATCTTCCAGGCTCATGTTTGAGGCTGTACCAAGAAGCGGGTTCTGAAAGATGCGCCCGATATATTGGGCTCTCTTGTATTCAGGTTCACGAGTGATGTCACGGTTATTCAGTGCAATTGAACCCTGTGTAGGTGTAATTGTCCCTGCAATCAGGTTGAAAAGCGTTGATTTACCGGCGCCGTTACTGCCGATAACGGTTATAAAATCACCTTCGTTAATCCTTAGGTTGATTGTGTTAATGGCCGGGTTCTCATTTACCGTGCCGGGATTGAATACCATGGAAACATTTTTAAGTGCGATCATTTGCTCACCATTGCCCTGATAGCGGTCTTTTTCAGATTCTTGCTCTGGGTAATAACAAGCAAAATGATAATCAGCAGACCTTTGATAAGGTTGAGGTCGTTCGGAGTCATATCAATTACATAACCATAATAGCGGCCCAGATACATGACGGCGTGAAATAATATGGAACCGGAAATGGCGCAAAAAGTTAAGACACCGATACGGTTGCTCTTCATAACCAGAAATTCGCCGATCATTACCGAAGCAAGGCCGGAGATGATAATGCCCTGACCAAGTCCCACATCAGCAAAACCCAGGTACTGTGCGGCAAAGGCTCCGGATATGGCCACCAGACCGTTTGAAAAACCAACGCCGATAGTCTTGAGTGTTTTAGGGTTGACGCCCTGGGAAATGACCATCTGCTCGTTGTTACCCATGGCTCCCATGGTAAGGCCCAGGTCTGTGCGGAAAAACAGGTCAACCATAACTTTGATAACACCAACTACAAGCATAAAGAAAACCAGGAAGATGTATTCTTCCGGGATAATCCCGCTGAACATTTCAGAAACAGTGGAGAGGATAGTCTCCTCTTTAAGTACCGGTACATTGGCTCTGTTGCCCATGATGCGGATATTGATCGAGTACAGCATGGTCATGGTCAGGATGCCGGCCAGTAGGTTGGGCACCTTGAGATGATTGTGTATCAGCGCCGTTGTTATACCGGCCAGAACGCCGCCAATGAATG
>JBGSQR010000352.1:0-3208 GCA_041737975.1 Geobacterales bacterium
GAGGAGATGACTGATTTAAACTTTCTTTCGATCAAACGGTCTTCTTTTTCGTTATTCCAAATTGTTGCGGTATCGGTGTCTGTGTTCTCTTCCTGTTTTTCTTTCTTAGTAAAAAGAAGGTGTAGAGATGCTCCGATAATAGAAATAGCGCCGCCACCCAGACACATGTAGGACAATGTGCTGAGTGCCGGTGACCCAGATGATATTGCAAGTTCAGGATTCATGGTTTTTTCCTGTGGTTCTAAAGTGTTTCGACGTCACATGATTTAGTTTCACAATTGATGCATGTGTCAGACATTGTAATAAACAGGCTGTTCTGTTGTCCCGCAACAGCTAAAGAGGTTGTGTCTATTTTGTCGCAAATTGAATTAAGTGCCTGTTGAGAATTGACGTAGTCTCTAAGCAGTTTGTGGCTGTGAGTGGAAAACTTTTCAGAAAACAGGACAACAATTGACTGATTATCCGGATCTGTTCTATGGACGTACCCGAAGAGAGAAAGATAGGTTTTTTGGCGGGTATACGTCAAAATGCTTGTGCATAGTTTGACTTGTTGACCTTCTCTGGGTGGATTACCGTCTGGAATTTTTAAAGCGACACCCTTCACTGATATATCAATTACGTCTGAAGTGATGTTGTGGTCATTAAACCGAAGAAAGGCTTTTGTCGGGAAGTGGGGGGATATCCGGGCGGCGTTCCGACGTTCTTTCTGAGAGTTAATGCTGATTATGTGCCCGTTGGCAACTTCACAAAAAATGGAGTCGACAATTCCCCTGGGAAACGATACGACTTCTCTATCTTTAAAAGAATAAGTGTGGGAGGGTTCTCCAAGAATATTGAGAGCCTCTTTGAGTGGCAAACCAAGAAGGCCCACTAGTGAGTATTCTTTTTGCGATATATTTTTACGGAGTGTGTTCTGCATGGTTTACCTCCCGATTTTATCCGTGGGCATAAATATCTTTTTACAGATAGGGCTCTTCATAAAAATCACTTCTAATTGGATTACACGATTACAGTCTGCAGGGGGGGGGACAAAAACGCGGTAGATAAAAGAAAATGCCCGTAGTTTCCCACGGGCATTGGTGTCATTTGGTAAGGATTTGTGATCAGGCTGCTTTGGATTGTTCTGCTTCTTCCTGTTTTACTGCAACAGGCTGAGGCTTGTCCTGGGTTTGCTTCTGTTTCTGCTTTGGCTGTTCTTTCTTGATTGGAACGACGGTATTATTTTGAGCCGCTTTTTTAAGAGGGTTACTAAAGCCGCGTGGTGGGCGATAATCCCTGCCCAGTATTTTGCACATTTCTGCATTCATTGAGTTGATGGTTTCTTTTGCATCATTAACGTTATTTAGAATCTGTTGAAATTTTTCAATTGTTACTTTGGAACCAGGGATGCCGACATTCATTCGTGTGGTGAAAAGGAGGTTGTCGGTTACGTTGATCAGATTGGTGAACTGAGATGTATCACGGGTTTTTTGGCTGATCACGGTAGTGTCGTCCTGGCCGGCACGCTCGATCTTATTCTTCATATAGATTTCATGCTTCTGCTGCTTTGTGAGTGTTTCTGCTGCTGGTGCTTGCTGGTTCTTTCCTTTGTTATTAGCCATGATGGCCTCCTTTAAATTTATACTGCGGATTTGTTATGATGCGACTCTAAGCGCTACACCACGGCCGAATTTCTTTGCGACTTCCTGTTGTGAAATTTTACTGAATTTCTCAAGCGTGGCCACTAGGCCGTCAATAGCTTGAGTTTCGACTAGGGCTGTTTGGTATCCTTCTCTGGCTTCTACAATTCTGGTGTGGGCATTTTTGTAGAGTTCATCCAGTTTTTGGATTGGGTCAGCGAACAGAGCAGGTTGGCAGGTTTCTGGTGCGCCTCCAGCTGCACCGTTTTGCGCGGAGGAGACATGCTTGGCGTAACCTTCCATTTGGCTCATACGGTTCACAAGGTCGTACATCATGCTGTAGGCCAAGCCTTTGGCTGATACAGCTGCAAGTTTGTGTATGATTACTTCTGCGTTGTCGGACATGGCGGCTGCTTTAAGGGCCGGTACAATAGGAAGAGGAATAGCTCGCAATAGTGCCAGATCTGGTGCTGCCAGTGGTGTTTTGGTTTTTATTGCGACAATGGCTTTATCAAAGGTCGTGGAGATATAAGCAATAAGGTCTTTTTTTGCATCGGTACTGGCACTACAGGCACCGGTAGCGTCCATAACATCGGCTTGCCCGGTCACCATTGCGTCGAAATCACTTGAGTCGCACGGTTTGTTATATATAGCTTTGTATTTACTACCGGTTATGTCTGGATCTTGGATTAAAACATCACCAATGTATCCTCGTAGGCTTGCAATTTGTGCTTCAGACATGCCGCGTTCTGTTCCAAGGTTAGACATGACTGAGCCAGAAGAGAAGAGCGTCTTGATTTTTGCCGGGCAGCCATTGATTGCGGACTTGCTGGCGGCTTTTTCAGAGTTCGAGCTGCCCCCGCCAGCTTTAGCTTCGCTTTTGAACAGTTTGGTTACTGAACTGGATAGGTCTGTTGCACCTGAACTGGTCATAAAGTCCGCTTGAGCTGATGCGAATTCTGCCTGCATCGCCTCGTTAGAAATGGGGGAATTGGCACCAACAACCCCAACTAGACCTTTAGCGGCTTTACAGTCATCGAGCTGAAGGTTGTTGAGCTTGTTGACGATTGCCTCAAATTCTTTAATTGTGGATGAAACCTGTGGTGCCAGGGTTTTGAGGGCAATATCGAAGGCAGCGGCTGGAGCTGCTGACAGGATGCGTTGCAGCTTCTCCACGAGGTAGTCTGCATTCATGAACGACATACCTCCGAGAAACATGTCCACACCGCCGCACCCACTTTTTACGGAAGGCTTACTGATAGTTACAAGACTGTCGCTGCTCTGTTTCCATCTTGAAGAGAAGCTGCCACCTGTCATGTAGCCACGCTGAGCACCTTTGTAGTAACTTCCGTTCGTGCTGTTAGTGGTCATGTTGCTTGTCCAGTCATCAGCAAAGTTAGCCTGAGCGACAGCTCCAAACAGTGATGCTGTTGCGATAAGACAGGCTGTAAGTAGCGCCAGTTTCTTTTTACCGCTGGGTTTTTTCATGCATTATTCTCCTCTCTTCGGATTTACCCAGTCTTTACGACCTTTGATATCGTATCCACCGCCACGCTGGAAGTCGTGGATACCGTATTCCTGCGGGGTGA
>JBGSQR010000370.1:0-3565 GCA_041737975.1 Geobacterales bacterium
CAGGAGAATCTGTACAATAACCTTTCCAAATGTTGCACCTACACCAGCAGATGCGATTTCCTCTTCCCCCTCCAGTTTCTCGTGAATTTCCATGGTGCTTTTCCAGATCAAAAACAGACCACCGGAAATCAGAATAAGATCACGACCCGAAATATCGTTACCCATGACTGTAAAAAACGGTTTCGTAAGCCCCATCATCCAGCTCAGAGAAAACAAAAGTGCAATACGAATGAACATAGCCAGACCAAGGCCAAGCAACCTTGCTTTTTCCTGCAAGTGAGCTGGTAACTTACTGGCCTGAATTGAAATAAAAATTATATTATCAATCCCAAGAACAATTTCCAAAGCGGTCAATGTCACCAAAGCCATCCAAATCTGTGGGTCAGTCATCCATTCCATCATTTTACGTTCCTTTTCTAAAGCTTATCAGACTAATAAAACTATCCCCTACGCAAGAAACCAAAGTTACATAATTGCAACTTGTTTTATAAAAATACGAATCAACGCACATCAAAAAACAAAAAGACCTTTACCCTAGCATAAATATACACCGGATAAAGGTCTTGCCTGTGATTAAAATCATTCCCAGCCCGAGTCTTGCGACTGTGTTGACGGACACGGGATCAGCAAAATAAATTGCTGATAGCTACTCCCCTTTAATTATGAAAAAACTATTTGAACTACAACTATTTGTCAAGTCCTCATTTTACAAAGCTAAACTATCAGAAGCTATGACTGGTCGACTTTAAACAGTCGGCTGTTTTAGTTTTCTTGGCTTTCTTGGTGCTGCCTTGGTTTTTTCAGCAGACATTTTGTCCAGAAGTGGAACATACGAAGACACATCAGCCGCCTGAAGGGTTTTAAAATGTGAAGAAGCAATTTTCCTGACAACCCCATCACTAAACTGAATCGTAGCCTTAAGTGCAGTTACTTCCAATATTTTTCCAGCGCCCCATTCCAGTGCTCCGGCATGGCTCACAACAATTCCTCGTTTGATAATCATGAATTCTCCTCTTAAACGGATTTACATCTATGACCTTCACCAACACAAATCTTCGTCATGGAAATTGTAAAACAAATATTATTCAGGTATTTGCAGATGTGAAAAAGAGGAAGTGGCCGAGGATTGAAACGGAAGAATTAAACTGATTTTCAATAAAAGTTAATATGTCATATTGCACTTTTATCGTAAAAATAGATAGTAGTATTTATAAATAGCAGAGCAGTGACAGGTAAATAATAATTTTTTCAAAAGAAAATGATCAGTGGATAAAGCCAAAAGAGGATTGAGCAGATTAGCAGAAAATTATTTTTGTATCAGACTCGTACAGAGAAGATGCCAAGGTGATTCTTCTCGGCAGGTGTAACCGGTTCGGAGCTTTTTGAAGCTGGTGCAACGTCATTTACAGGCGGGTTGGACTCTATCTCGGCATGATCAGTAGAGCTTTCAGGCATTTCTGTTGATAATGTAACCACATCATCTACCAACGCAAAAGATCTTAATTGTGCTGGTTGGGACTTGGGAGCAGAAGGGTCGCTGTCACGGACATGCCAGGCGATCTGTTTCTTGTATTCAGCCTCCAAAGGCGTTTCTATAGGTTTTCTTGATTTGATGGTAAAAGGCATGGCTTAAAATAACACAAATGGAAAACAATATTAAACAGAAAAAAATTACAATCAATTCCAAAACCTGATTTCCTGCTAGACTATAATGTCATCATGTTGGAAGCAAATTATCACTTATCGCCAATAATAAAATCATATGCCGTCTTTACAATAGTCCCACCCTTGCCATCCGGCTTTAGTACCACAATCGCATTACCTGTATGCGGTGGAACAATCTGTCCAGATCTTTCTGCCGACTTTGCCGCAGCATAAGCATTATTCAATATCTCTATAACCTCCTGACTTCCAACAGACTCCTCATGTTTACCCATAACATACCAATCACCACCCAACTTGCGAATCAGACGTCTTTCCGGTAAACCGTCACGCAGCCTGTTAAGCGTTTCACTTGCAACACTCTTTTTTCTGTTTTCAATATCAGCGAGGTGTTTTTCATTCAAAGCCTCGGAAAACTTTTTATCCTGTTCTGCTTCACGTTTGGCTAAATCAGCCTTCATATCACTGATAGTTTTTTCAAGCGTGTTAATTCTATTACCTGTCGACAGAAGCTTTACAAAAACAAAAAAAAGCCCAAAAAACAATAAACCGATCAGCACATAATGTGTATAAGGAATCATCTGCTTCAGCTTAGCCTTCATGCCGGTATTTGACATATCGGGTTCATCCACAGTCACTTGTTTGGAATTTGGTGGTTCAGGCGTATCTGGTTTTGTTGTTTTTTCCGGTCGCGTAGAAGCAGATTTTTTATTTGATACCGATTCCGGTTTTTCAGCGAGAGGTTTTACATCTTGATCTTCACCACTCTCTGCACTCTCAGCCATTACAGCAGGATTAGTCGCCAACATTTCTGATTCTATCGAACTTACAGCTGTATTTTCTGACATAATATATTCCCTAAAAAGTACTCAGATAACAACTATTGCTCATAGTATAACCGATAAAAACTCAGTTACAATATTATCTCGGATCAGATATTTTTTTATGTAAGTTATGATTGGTAGTTACATGCTAACTCACTTAATAATATTGACATTTTAAAGACTAGCGATATTATCTTTTCTGTAATTTTTGAATAACATTACATTTGATCGGGAGTTAAAAACATGGATAAGATTTTACGTGTAAACATGACCGAACTAAGTTCAAAAATCGAGGCAGTACCATCTGCCTGGGCTGGTTTGGGCGGACGAGGACTTACCTCCACCATCATATCGGCCGAAGTACCTGCCACTTGTCATCCTCTTGGTGTGAACAACAAGCTAGTGTTTGCTCCCGGACTTTTGACAGGCACACCTGCTGCAAACTCAGGCAGACTCTCTGCGGGCGCTAAAAGCCCTTTAACCGGCACAATCAAGGAAAGCAATGCCGGCGGCACTGCGGCACAGATGCTGGCCAAACTGGGAATCAAAGCCCTGATCATCGAAGGACTACCCAAAGAGGACAAGTGGTTCAGTATCCATATCAATCAAGATGGGGCGACAATACAAACAGAGACCGAGTTAATCGGCAAAGGAAACTTCGAAGTTATCGATGCACTTGAAAAACGTATCGGAAAGAAAACCGGACTACTGACTATTGGAGTTGCCGGTGAAATGAAAATGACTGCAGCCAACATTTCGGTCAAAGATCCTGACAGCAAACTGCGCAGTCATGGCAGGGGCGGACTGGGCGCCGTAATGGGCTCAAAGAAAATCAAGTTCATCTCCATTGATGATACCAACGCCCCTGGCCTGACCATTGCCGACCCTGAAAAGTTTAAAGTTGCAGCACGAACCTTTGCCAAAGCTCTGCTTGACCACCCGGTCAGCGGCCAAGGCCTGCCGACCTACGGCACTGATGTACTGATAAATATTCTGAATGAGGCTGGCGGTTTACCGACCAGCAACTTCACCTATGGCCAGTTCGAGGGGCATGACAATATCAGCGGCGAAACCATGCA
>JBGSQR010000372.1:0-13991 GCA_041737975.1 Geobacterales bacterium
GCTGCCGATTGAGTTGATGAAGGTGTTTGATAGACTGGGGGAAAAGCAATAGCATCCTATCTTAAATACTTTTTGACCCGCCGTATTTGACGATCTTGTTAAATGCGGCGGGTCACCTTTGACGGTTTTACTGTTCCTTCCAGAATTGTTCTATATTTTATCCAACATTGACAGTACCTTATCCTGTATTTTTCAGATGATTCTCTTGGCATGTTTGTTGTAAATACTATAGTGGTAGAACAATAAAAGGAGAATTAAGATGAAAAATATCAGCAAAAGTATTGTTGCAGTATTGATGTTGGGTGCACTGGCTGGCGTGATGTCCGGCTGCCAGAAAAAAGAGGGCCCGGCAGAAAAAGCAGGCCAATCAATAGATAAGGCGACGGAAAAAGCCGGCCAGAAGATTGACAAGGCCGTAGAAAAAACCGGTGAGAAGATTGAAAAGGCCGGAGAAAAAATGAAAGATTCAACCAAATGAAATAAAAGTGGATTTTCAGGCCCGCCTTGTGCGGGCCTTTTTTTATCTGATGATTCCCTCTAAAACAGCAAACTCAAGAAACTCTACTGCCTCATCTTCGGGTACTCCCAGTTTGGCAGCAATTTGTCCGCCGGGTGTTTTGCCATCCAAATCTTCAAGTAAACGATAATAAGGCTCAATCAGAGATTCGGTGCGAATTCCATCAGCGGCCGGATAAATAGCGGCCCAGGAGCCTGTCCTGGCTGCCATGTCAGAGAGTTTGCAAAGGTCCGGTTCATAGGATTCAAGGATATCCAGAATTTCATAGTTGAAGGTTGACATTCGGGTCGATTTAGCCCGTCTGGCTGGATATTTAAGCACATCCGGCAGATTCGATTCCTCTGGAACATCGGGTGGCGGAGTCAAAAGTGCTGCGGCATAGTGGTAATGATAGTCAACCAGGTCCAGCACCAGAGGCAGCAAACGGCTAAGTTGTTTTGAGCTGAACCTCTGTTTCAGAAAGCGGCGTTGCAGTTGCCAGATCTGGGTGTCATCAAATTCGGTTTCCAGAGTTGTCCGGCCTGAATCTGTTGCAAGCCATTCTGCGAATTGGCCAAGAAAACCGGAAGGAGTCAATTTCAGCGCATTAACTACAGAATTGAACCAGGCAACGGCCTTACCACGACTGTAGAAGATGTCGCAGGCGTTGGCAAGCTGAGCTGCCAGTGACATGTCTGCAGTGCTGAAGTCCGCTGTTGATATCAGTGTGTAGGGTGGGGCGGGCAGGTGGTGTAATCCGAGAACTTCAATTTTGGATGCCAAAGCTGTTCCGGGCAGAATGGCTAGCGGAAATATGTCAAGGTGGTTTGGATATTGCTTCAAGGCGAAATCCAGGCTCTCCTGGAAACCTCTCAGAGTATCCCCCGGCAGCCCATACATAAGATCAAAGCCGAAAACTGCTCCAGCCTCATTCAGCATGGCAACGCGCTTTTCAAAGTCCTTGCGGTTGAAAGCCCTGCCGATGCCTTTCAAAACAAACGGGTCGGCACTTTGCAACCCTATCTGAAGTGAACAGGTGATTTGGGCAAAAAGTTGTGCCATCTCTTTGTCGATAAATTCACTGCGAACTTCGAAGTGAAAATGAATATGCGGAGCTTTCTTTTTGATCAGACGCAGAATTGATTTAGCCCGCTGTACGTCCTGGTTGAAGGTGGAGTCGAGAACAAAAATCTGTGAAACATCGTTTTTGATGAAGAGATTTAATTCAGCATCCAGTCTATCCAAGGAAAAACGTCTGACACCGGCGTTTCCCCGGGAGTCGAAGCAGAAATCGCAGGAAAAACCGCAGCCGCGTGACAGCTGCCAAAGGATGCCTTTATACTGACTTGCATCAAGGGTGTGATTCAGCCATGGCGAAGGAATATTGTCCAGATCAGCAATTGGCACTTGAGGCTCCAGGCAGACCTGGGTGCTAACAACGGTTGCAATACCAGGAATTCCTGTGACGTTGCTATTGTCTTTAATCCGTTCACAAACGGCAGCAAAAGACTCTTCTCCTTCACCCACGACCAGAAAATCAAAGCAACTTTCCTTCAATACGCCTTCCGGGTCAGCTGTGGCTTCCGGTCCGCCGGCAAACAGCCGGATGGAGGGCATTACCTTGCGAAGACCCTCTGCAATTTCCACGCAGAGTTTTCGATTCCAGACATACATTGAAAAGCCGATGGCAAGCGGATTTTCGGTGGTCAATTTGTTGACATACTCATGTGTCTCACGGCCCGGGAAAAAATCGACTCTGGATATTTGAGGTTGGACAGATGATTTTGTCGTCAAATAACTCTGCAGGAATGCATTCGCAAGCGGAATTGACTGTGGCGATGGATATGGATGTATGGATACAAGTAAGATTTGCAAGAGCATATACCTTTCTGGCTGTTTGTTTGATTATATATTCGACTAATCGGAGTATTTGTCAACCGGCTAATGGTTTGGCGGCAGCAAAAAGGCATGACGGTTGCAATTTTTGCTGTTTTGGTGTTTACTACGCCTGTTTCAGCACTGCACGCGGTTCTGAACGTATTTTACGAACAAATATAAAGTAAGCGGGGCATATATGATTTTAAATGAGGCACGCAGGGTCATCAAGGTAGAAGCGGATGCGCTTATTGCCATGGCCGAACGAATTGACGGTGATTTTGAGCGGGCGGTCAAGTTGATATTGTCAAGCACCGGCCGTGTGGTTGTCACTGGCATGGGCAAGTCCGGGCTGGTTGGACAAAAGATTGCTTCTACTATGGCTTCAACCGGAACACCGGCTCTCTTTCTGCATCCGGCGGAAGGTATTCATGGCGATCTGGGTATGATTATGAAGGGCGATGTGGTTATTGCTATTTCAAATAGTGGAGAAACTGAGGAACTGTTGCGCATTTTGCCGGTAATCAAGCGTCTTGGGGCGCCGCTGATCGGCATGAGTGGCAAAACGGCTTCAACCCTTGCTCGAGCAAGTGATGTGTTCCTGGATGTGTCTGTCAAAGAGGAGGCTTGTCCACTGGGGCTTGCCCCTACGGCATCTACAACTGCAACTCTGGCTATGGGTGATGCCCTGGCTGTTGCTCTGCTGGTTGAGCGTGGTTTTCGCGCAGAGGATTTCGCTGTGTATCATCCCGGTGGTGCATTGGGTAAGAAGCTGTTTCTGCGAGTTGAGGATCTGATGCACAGTGGAGATGATATCCCGCTGGTTTCAGAAAGTACGGTAATGAAAGATGTCCTGTTTGTTATCAGCGCTAAAAGAATGGGCGTAACCGGTGTTGTTAATGGAGAGGGTGTGCTATTGGGAGTAATCACTGATGGCGACTTACGTCGAGCTCTGGAAAAGAAATTTGATATCCTTGGCCAGCATGCTTCCGAGATTATGAAGTTGAATCCGTTACGCATTAAACGTCAGGAGTTGGCTGCAGCAGCTCTTCAAATTATGGAAAAATATTCGATCACTTCTTTGTTTGTTTTTGAAGATGATCAGAGTACCTCACCATGCGGTATTGTTCATCTGCATGACATTCTGAGAGCGGGGATTGCCTGATGAATGAAAAGTTGAAAAATATCCAATTACTGTTGCTTGATGTTGATGGCGTTATGACAGACGGTGGAATCATCTATGATGCCAATGGCCTTGAAACAAAACAATTTAATGTCAAAGACGGCCATGGAATCAAGATGTTGCAACGGCATGGCATTGAAGTTGGCATTATTACCGGAAGGACTTCCGTGGTTGTGGATTTTAGGGCAAAAGAGCTGGGAATCGAGCTGGTTTATCAGGGGGCGCTCAAAAAACTTGTCAGTTATAATGATATAAAGGAAAAGACCGGGCTTCAGGACTTTCAGATCGCATATATGGGGGATGACGTTATTGATGTACCGGTTCTGCGCCGGGTTGGTTTTTCTGCTGCTCCCAAGGATGCGCTTCCGGAAGTCTCATCACTGGTTGACTATATTTCTTGCTATGGTGGCGGTAAAGGGGCTGTTCGTGAGGTCTGCGACCTGATACTTAAAGGTCGCGGCTTTTGGGATGAAATTGCAAATCGCTATGAATTATAGCCATTCAATCTTTATGCCAACAATTGATTCTTCTTTACGTTCTGCTGGACAGTCCTCCAGTACGGTGATATAGTCCAGCCTATGGTATCGCCACGGAAGATCAGGCTTGTGCTGGCTATTATTGTTGTGACGGCTACTATCGGCATTGTGGCCGCCATTTCGCAAAAGGGCTCCAAGTCGATTCCCCCGGAGCCGGTTCCTCAGCATATCCCCAAAAACATTGATCTCGCTTTACAGAATGCTCGTTTCACCGAGATGCGTGATGGTGCTGTTGTCTGGGTTCTTTTGGCTGAAAGGGCTGAATATGATAAAGATGGTGAGATTGCTACTTTAACCGGAATCAAAATGAATTTTGAAAAGACTCCGACTGCTGGTTCAGTTGCAGTTACCGCGTCCAGTGGCAGTTATTCTGATAAAAGCAAAGTTGTAAAATTGCGTGGTAAAGTCAAGTTGGCTACGGAAGATGGTGCTGTTTTTGAAACCGAGTCCATAGATTATATTGCTGAGCGTTCAAGTTTTATTACTAAAGCACCGGTTAAATTCAGACATCAACGTCTTGGTCTAACAGCACATGGCATGGAAATGGAAGTACGCACACAGCAGGCCAATTTCCATAAACCGGTTGATGCAACTATTGAAGGTCAAAATCATAGATAATTGAATTTTGAGAGTATATGAAAAATTTTCTTAAAATACTTGCAGTATGTCTGGTTTCAGTTTCTGTCGCTTTTGCTGCTGAGCCTGCTAAATCAGGTTTGCGTAAAGATCGTTCTAATTTGCCCATTACAGTTAAATCCAATGATTTAGCCGCCGATAATAAGGGTAAAATTGCAATTTTTACCGGCAAGGTTGTGGCAAAACATGGCGATATAACCATTTATGCTGAAAAGTTGACAATAAGCTATGGTGACCTGAAGGGTGAGGTAGAGAAGGTAGAAGCTGAAATTGACGTCCGTATTGTTCAGGAAAACCGAATTGGAACTGCTACTCACGCAACATATCAAAGTAAAGAGGGGCTGATTGTCCTGACCGGCAATCCCAAAATTATACAGGGAACCGACTCTGTCTCCGGGAAAATAATTACTTACTATCTTGACGAGGATAGAAGTTCTGTTTCCGGTAAAGTTGAGGCGACTATACATCCGCCGGATAAGAAGAATAATGTCCCCACACGTTAACAAGCTGAGGCTTTGGTCCTCCGGTCTGAAGAAGAGTTATGGTTCACGTCAGGTGGTGAAAGGGGTCGATATTTCGATCGAATCCGGAGCTGTTGTTGGGTTGCTTGGACCAAATGGTGCCGGTAAAACTACCACTTTTTATATGGTGGTTGGCCTTGCGCAACCTGATAGTGGTAAGGTTTTTATCGGTGACAGTGACATTACTTCCATGCCCATGTATCAAAGGGCACGCAGTGGAATCAGTTACTTGCCTCAGGAAGCGTCGGTATTTCGCAAGCTGTCAGTGGCTGATAATCTGATGGCCATACTGGAAGTGGTTGAGCCGGAAAGAAATAACCGTATCCACCGGATGGATCAATTGCTTGAAGAATTCGGGATTACCCATATTGCCAATGCCAAAGGCTTTGCCCTTTCCGGAGGAGAGCGCAGAAGGGTTGAGATCGCTAGAGCGCTGATTACTAATCCGGCATTTATCCTGTTGGATGAACCTTTTGCAGGGATTGACCCTATTGCCGTTGCAGAGATTCAAAAATTGATTGTTTCCCTCAAGGAACGTAATATTGGGGTATTGATTTCAGATCATAATGTTCGTGAAACATTGGGTGTTTGTGATGTCGCTTATATTATGAGTGCTGGAGAGGTACTTGAGTTCGGTACACCTGATGAAATCGCAGTTAGCCGTAAAGCCCGGGAAATTTATCTTGGTGATGACTTCAAACTTTGATTAAATTTAATCTGTTTTAAGCGAGGATAGAACTCCATGGCCATGGAAATGCGCCAACAAATGAAAATGACCCAGCAACTGGTGATGACACCTCAGTTGCAGCAGGCCATTAAATTGCTCCAGTTGACACGTATCGAACTGCAGGACGTGGTGCGTCAGGAGTTGGAGGAGAACCCGCTACTGGAAGAAAGTGCCGAAATTGAAGAGATTACGGATGCTGAGTCAATTGAAACGGCTGAACTGGAGGCTGAATCGGTCACCGAAGCACAGGATTTCCGTGAGGTTGAAACCGGCGATGATACCCTTCGTGACTGGGATAGTTATCTTGACGGCTACAATTATAGCTCTGGCGAACAGTACAGTGGCGAAGATGAGCGCCCATCGTTTGAAAACCTCCTTACCCGTAAAGGTACTTTGATAGACCATCTGCTTTGGCAGCTTCATATGGGCCATTTTGCCACTGATGAGGTTGCAATTGGCGAGGAAATCATTGGTAACATTGATGAAGGTGGTTATCTGAGATCATCTCTGGCTGAAATAGCTGATGTATGTGAGGTTGGGGAAGATGATGTTTTATCTGTTCTGGAACAAATTCAGGAATTTGACCCAAGCGGAGTCGGTGCCCGGGATTTGCGCGAATGCCTGTTGATTCAGGCTCGTTTTCTGGGAATGCAGGGCAGTTTGGTTGAGCGGATTCTGCTTCATCACCTCAACGATCTGGAAACAAGAAATTACAAGGTAATTTCACGCAGTTTGAATGCAGATATCAGCCAGATTCATGTTGCCGCAAAGATTATTGCCGGTTTTGATCCAAGGCCGGGCAGAATATATGGTTCAGAAGATGTTCACTATATATCACCGGATATTTTTGTTTCCAAGCTAGGCGATGAGTATGTTGTCATGCTTAACGAAGAAGGATTACCGAACCTGAAAGTTAGTCCGGCTTACAATGATGCACGGAGTAACGGTTCTGTTGATTCCAAGGCTGAAGAGTATATTGGTGAAAAGATGCGCTCTGCCTTGTGGCTGATTAAGAGTATTCAGCAGCGGCAGCGTACAATCTACAGAGTTGCCAAAAGCATTGTCCGTTTTCAGAAAGATTTCCTTGATAATGGTATCGAGTATCTCAAGCCTCTTGTTCTTAGAGATGTTGCAGATGATATAAGTATGCACGAGTCAACTATCAGTCGTGTAACAACAAACAAATATATGCAGACCCCCCAGGGGCTGTATGAACTTAAGTATTTTTTTAACAGTGGGCTTTCCACAAGTGGTGGTGATTTCGTCGCTTCGGAAAGTGTTAAAAACCGTATCCGTGAAATTATTGAAAAAGAGGATCCCAGAAAACCGCTTTCGGATCAGAAGATTGCCGAAATGCTTTTGGTTGAGACTGTAAATATTGCAAGAAGAACTGTTACCAAATACAGGGAAATCTTGAGACTTGGATCTTCCTCAGAGCGTAAAAGACACTTTTAACCAGCTCTTTTATTTTTGATCAGTTAGGTAATTTATTGCGCCTGAATAGTTGGATTGTTTTCAGGTCTGAGGTAATATTAAATTGTAGTAGAAAGCGACATCACACGAGGAGGAATTATGCAAGTATCAACAACATTCAGACAGATGGAGCAGAGTGAAGCTCTTAAGGCTTACGCTGAGGAAAAACTTGATCGGGTGGCAAAATATATAGACGAGCCAGTCAGTGTTCAGGTGTTTTTTACGGTAGAAAAGAAGATTCGCCACATTGCTGAAATCGTTATTTCAGCCAAAGGCATCACAACCAAGGCCTCAGAAGAAACCAATGACATGTATGCGGCTATTGACGCAGTTATTGACAAAATTGAGCGTCAACTCAAACGTTATAAAGAAAAAATTAAGGCTCACAAGCCTAATAATGATGGTAATGGTCGCCAGATTTCCAGAAAAGTCTTTGATGCAGAAAGCATTGAAGCCAGTGCAGAGCCTGTTATTATTAAAACAAGAACAGAGATAGCCAAGCCGATGTCAATCGAGGAAGCTGTAATGCAGATGGATCTTTTGCACAAGGATTTCATTGTTTTCTCAGACGCCGATAATAATGAAATTAATGTACTGTATCGCCGTAAAGATGGTAACTTTGGCCTGATCGAACCACATCAGTCTTGATTTAATCTAAATGGGGTTAAGGCAGTGGATAATCCACCGTCTTAACCCCAACTTATTGATGGAGATCATATTTGAGCAAAATATGTCTGTCCATAAAAGAGCTGCTGGAAGATAAGGAATACGGGCTTGACTTGACACTAATTGCTGGTGAGAGAGGTCTGATTAATCCCATATCAAGTCCACGTATTCAAAAACCTGGTCTTGCTCTTGCCGGTTATACGGATCATTTTCATCCCGCACGTATTCAGGTTCTTGGTAATACAGAAATTTCTTATCTTAACAATATTGATAGGCAAAAAGGTGTCCATACTGTAAAAACTTTATGTGATTTTAAAATCACAAGTTTTATTGTAACTACCGGTCTTGTTCCACCTCCTTATTTCTGTGATGCCGTTGAAGAGGCCGGTATACCCACATTAAATACTCCACTCAATACATCCACATTCATCTCCCTGATTTCCAAATTTCTTGAAGAACATTTACTCCCTACAACTCATATGCATGGAGTTCTTATCGATGTGCTTGGAGTTGGGATTCTGCTGACCGGTAAAAGCGGAGTAGGTAAGAGTGAGTGTGCTCTGGATCTTGTTATTCGTGGCCATCGCCTGGTTGCAGATGATATGGTATACATTAAGAAAAAGATGCCTTCTTCCCTTGTGGGTCAATCGGTTGAGTCAATTCAACATCTGATGGAGATCAGAGGTCTGGGAATTATTAATATCAAAGATCTGTATGGTGTCTCTTCTATTCGTGAAAAGAAGATAATTGATATAGTGCTTGAGCTTAAAGAGTGGGATTCGGATCAGGAATACGACAGACTGGGAATAGATGATAGTAAAACCAATATTCTTGGTGTTGAAATACCTCATATTATTATTCCGGTACGCCCCGGTCGCAATCTGGGATCAATTGTTGAGGTTGCAGCGCGTAATTTTCTGTTAAAAGGAATGGGTTATAATTCAGCTCTGGATTTTAATGATCGCCTGCTGTCACGCATGAAAGCAAGATCACTGGGTAACGAGGTAGAGTAGGTCATGCAGATTATTGTTATTACAGGTTTATCCGGTTCAGGTAAGACAACTGCAGTTAAAGCCCTGGAAGATGAAGGGTTTTATTGTATAGATAATCTGCCGGTACGTCTTTTTAAACGGTTTATTGAGCTTATTGAAAAATCAGGTGAGCCCTATAAAGGTATCGTACTTGTTGCCGATATACGTGGTCGTGATTTTCTGAAGGGTTATAAGGCCGTATTTCAGCATATACGTATTGCTGGTCATAAAGTTGAAATCTTCTTTTTTGACGCATCAGATGAATCGCTGATACGTCGTTTCTCTGAAACACGTCGTCGCCATCCAGCAGATGAACATGCCACTGTTCCTGAATGTATAAGGATTGAACGTGCTCGTCTGGCCGGGATTCGCAGGCTGGCTACAAGAGTTATTGATACATCTGAGTTTAATGTTCATCAACTTAAAGAAGTTGTTCTTAGGATTGTGCGTGGTGAGGATAGTGAAAACAATCTTATTATTGAGGTACAGTCATTTGGTTTCAAGTATGGTGTTCCGTTAGAGTCAAGTATTGTTATGGATGTACGTTTTTTACCGAATCCTTTTTTTGAACCTGAGTTAAAGGATAGGACTGGATTGGATGACAAAGTGCGTGATTATGTTCTCGATAATCCCCAGTCAGCTGCTTTTTTGGATTATTTTTTCCCATTACTTGATATGCTGATTCCTGCACATCTCAAAGAAGGCAAGGTCTATTTGACCGTTTCAATCGGTTGCACCGGAGGAAAACATCGTTCGGTGGCAATTGCAGAAGCAACAGGCATGCATCTCAGTGCCGCCTGGCCAAATGTAAGAATAACTCATAGGGATATGGAAAAGGGGCAGAAATGATAGGTTTGGTTTTGGTTACACATGCAGGACTTGCCGGTGCGCTTTTGCGTTCTGCCGAAATGATTGTTGAAAAAATTGATTGCTGTGAATATGTGGAAGTTGCTCCTGATGAAAATTCCGACAAAATCATGTCACTGGTTGTCGCAGCAGTAGAAAAAGTCAGCGCAGAAGGTGTAATTATTATGACGGATATGTTTGGCGGTACACCCTCCAATATGGCTATGTCGTTTTTGAAAGAAGGAAGTGTCGAGGTCTTGACCGGTGTTAATCTGCCAATGGTAATTGATTTTTGTTCAAAGAGGAGCCGCATGGGGGTCTCCGAGTTGGCGGCTGCACTTCTTAAAAGCGGAAGAGAGGCGATAATAAGTGCAGGTGAGTTTTTAAAATAACGTCCCGCATTTTACCTAATAGCTGGGCGGGGTTTTTGTACCCCGCCCTTTTTTGTGGCTGTAAAATACAAAAAAATGAGGTTAAAGCATGAATAAAATATTTCATGTTGTTTTGGTTTTGCTGCTGTTGTTATCCTTTAGAGCTGGCTCGGCTGTCGCTTCTGAATTACCCCTGATAGAGTTGAAGAATAGAGTTTCGGCAGAGTTTTATGATCAAACTCCTCGTGAATGGGGTGAAAATGTTAAAGGGGTATATACAAGGTTGAAAACCGGAGACAAAGTTGTCTCATTGACTTTGGATGCCTGTGGCAGCGCCAAAGGTAAAGGCTTTGATGCCAGGTTGATCAAATATCTGGAACAGAATGATATTCCAGCAACCCTGTTTATAAATGCCCGCTGGATAGATGCCAATCCGGAACAGTTCAAGTCTCTTGTCAATAATCCTCTTTTTGAAATAGCCAATCATGGTCTGCTTCATCGTCCTGCATCCGTTAACGGGCGCAGCGTATATGGAATAAATGGTAGCAGAAACATACCTGAGCTGGTCGATGAGATCGAGGGCAATGCTCGTAAGATTAAAGAGATATCCGGTATGAGAACAAAATATTATCGTTCCGGTACAGCCTATTACGATGAGGTGGCAGTAAAGGTCTCCGAACGCTTGGGACATGCTGTTGTAGGTTTTTCAATTCTTGGTGATGCCGGAGCCACTTATAACAGAAATCAGGTCAAGTCGGCACTGATAAAGGCACGTCCCGGAGATATTGCAATCCTGCACATGAATCACCCTGAAAGTGAAACGGCTGAAGGTGTAATCGCTGCCGTACCGGAACTGAAACGGCTTGGCTTCAGATTTGTAAAACTTTCAGATTTTGAGTTGCAGTAGTATTAGGTTGATGCTGAAATAATAATAATATCCAGAGTATAGTCACTTCTTGACTGACTTCATTTGACATGTTAAGTAAATTGATCAAATGTAATTTTAACTAACCCTGATAAGCAGGATAAGTGCGTTAACTAAGTTAGTTTCTGCAAAAAAAGCTGAAAATAACTTCTAACTTACTAAAGGAAACAGCCATATTATGCAGCAAAGAAATTTTTTGATCGTAAACAAACTTGGTCTCCATGCCCGTGCTTCTGCACTGTTTGTTAAAACAGCTTGCAAATTTTCTTCAGAAGTTAAGCTTGCCAAGGAAGGTGTTGAGGTGAATGGCAAAAGTATTATGGGGATAATGATGCTGGCCGCTTCCAAAGGGGTTACAGTTTGCCTTACGGTCGAGGGAACTGATGAAATTGAAGCTATGCAGGTTATTGGAGAGTTGATTGAGAATGGATTCGGTGAAGAGTGAAATGCGTAAGTTGACTGGCATTGCCGTTTCCCCTGGAATCGCTCTCGGGAGACTGCGTGTTATTGATCGTCGCCACATAGCGGTTGAAGAATATTCAGTAACTCCGGAAGGGGCGAACGCGGAGATAGACCGACTTAAATCCGCTATCAATCGGACCCGTGATGAACTGAGTGTTCTTAAAGATCAACTCCAGGCAAGTGTTGGAGATGAGCACCTCTTCTTTATTGACACACATCTGATGATTCTTACTGATGAACGTCTTTTCAGTGAAGCTTCTGCAAACATTGAAACCGGTTTGATTAACGCAGAAACTGCTCTTCGTAGAACGCTTCATAAATATCGTGAGATTTTCACCGGCATTGATGATGTTTATTTGCGTGAACGTATAAATGACGTTGAAACCGTTATCGAAAAAATATTGCGCAATATGGTTGGTGAACCACATGCGCCGATCATTCCAGATGGCGGTCAGACAATTATTGTAGGTCATGATTTTTCTCCAGCAGACCTGTTGCAGATGGATAGAAGTCGAATCATCGGAATGGTTACGGAGGTAGGCGGTAAAACTTCACATGCATCGATTCTGGCTCGTGCTTTTGAACTCCCCGCGGTTGCAGGTGTTGATGAAGCCGCTGGTTTTATGTTTGACGGAGTCCCGGTAATTATTGACGGTCATAATGGTGTTGTGATCCTCAATCCTGACCGAGCCACTTTTATTGAATATCTGCAGTTGCAACGACGTGATAAATATTTAGAATCAGAACTGCTCAAGCTGGCTTCATTACCATCTGAAACGCGTGATGGTCATAGAATAAGTCTCAAAGGCAATGTTGAGGTTCCGGAAGAGGGGGCTTCAGTTTTGCGGCATGGTGGTGAAGGTGTAGGTCTTTATCGAACCGAGATGCTTTTTATGAACCGTTCACAAATGCCTGATGAGGAAGAACAGTATCAGGTATACAAATCAATGCTTCTGGCGATAGCCCCGTATCCTCTCACAATCAGAACTCTTGATGCAGGCGGTGATAAGCTCCTTGAAGGGACTTCGCAGATGATTGAACAAAATCCTGCTCTTGGAGTACGTGCTATTCGCATGTCGTTAAGCATGCCGGAAGAGTTCAAAAAACAGTTGAGGGCTATTCTGCGTGTCAGCGTCTACGGCGAAGTGAAAATACTTTTGCCAATGATTTCAGGCTTGGAGGAGCTAAGGGCTTCCAAAAGGTTTCTGGAGGAAGCGAAACAGGACTTGCTTAAGTCGGGTATTGAATTTGACCAGAATGTTCAGGTTGGAATAATGATTGAAATTCCATCTGCAGTTGTTTTGGCAGATTTGCTGGCTCGTGAGTGTGATTTTTTTAGTGTTGGTACAAATGACCTGATCCAGTATTCACTGGCAGTTGATCGAACTAACGAACACCTTTCGGATATGTATCAACCGTTGCACCCGGCTGTGTTACGCTCTTTGCGACATATTGTTGTCTCTGCCGAAAAATATGGAATAGATGCCTGTATCTGTGGTGAAATGGCTGGAGATCCGCAATATCTTCCTGTTTTGCTTGGTTTGGGCTTTCATGAATTATCCATGGGGGCGGCGTCACTTTTGAAGGTTAAGCAATTACTAAGGCGGTGTACTAAAAAACAGGCTGATATTATAACTGAGAATTGTTTTGAGTTCTGCACCACAACAGAAGTTGACACCTTTCTCAAAAATTCAATCATCAGCCACTTTTCAGAAAGTATAGATTGATTTTCTGATAGGAGAAACATGCCGCTTCCCGCGTTGTTTTCATTCTTTGCTTTCCTGTTTGGTGCCGTTGTCGGCTCTTTCCTGAATGTATGCATCTGTCGCATGCCGAATGAAGAATCAGTTGTTTCACCACCATCTCACTGCCCGGTCTGCAACTATCAGATCTGCTGGTACGATAATATCCCAATTTTGAGTTATCTGTTGCTTGGCGGTAAATGCCGAGGTTGTGGTGTTAAAATTTCACTGCAGTATCCTTTGGTTGAATTGATAAACGGACTGCTGACTTTGGCTCTGTTTGTCCGTTTTGGGCCTACTATTGCTTTTGTTGCGCTATTTATCTTCTGTTCTTCATTGGTAGTCATTACATTTATTGATATTGAACACCAGATAATACCAGATGAAATATCACTGTCCGGTATCGTAATTGGTTTTCTGTTTTCCTTTTTCATACCTGGGTATGACTGGCTTAATTCTTTGCTTGGCATAGTTCTGGGCGGCGGAAGCCTGCTTTTGGTT
>JBGSQR010000374.1:0-2290 GCA_041737975.1 Geobacterales bacterium
GCATGCAGCAGGGCGGAGACCGGTGTCGGGGCAACCATGGCGCTGGGCAGCCAGCTGTGGAACGGCATGATACCATTTTTGGCAAAACCGAGCAGGCAGCAGACGTACAGGATTGTTACCAGTGTTCCGTCTGCGCCGGAATTAAAAATACCGGAGTGGATGTTGCTGGCGAAATCAAGAGTACCTGTCAGGACATAGATCAGGATCATGGCCGGTAGAATCAGGCCCTTGGCCGTTGTTGTCAGGTAAATAATATACTTCTTTGCACCTTCGTAGCTTTCCTCATCCTGGTGATGGGCAACCAGAGGATAGGTGCAGACACTGACGATTTCATAGAATAGGTACATGGTGAAAAGGTTGTCGGAAAAGGCAACTCCGATGGCACCGAACAGCGACAGGGCAAAACAGGTGTTGAAACGGGTCTGGGCATGCTCATGCAGGCCGCGCATATATCCGGCAGAGTAAAATACCGCCAGAATCCAAAGAAACGATGCCACCAAGGCGAATACCATGGAAAATGCATCTACCCGTAGAGTAATGGAAAGGCCCGGCAATATCTGGAAAAGCTGACAGACGATTGTCTTGCCAATACCAAGCGGTGCAGGAGCAACCGTGCTGATCATGGAGGCAATGATGCCGAACATGGTGATCGCTGCGATAAATGACCATGATTCCCTGATATTTGGTTTGCGACCGGACAGCATGACCAGGCCTGCACCTGTCAGAGCAGCAATAATTGCCAGGAGTGGCTTTATGGAATAAACAGTATCCATTCTCTAACCTTTCAGATCCTTGACATCTTCTGTTTTTATTGATTTAAAGTTGCGGTATACGGCAATTATTATACTCAGGACAATGGCCGCTTCTGCTGCGGCAATGGCCATGATGAACAGGGTGAAAACCTGTCCGGTTGTTTGATCCGGCGATGTAAAACGGTTGAAGGCCATGAAGTTGACCGAGGCCCCACTCAGGATCAGTTCAGCTGAAATCAGCATGCCGATGAAAGTCTGGCGCTGAATCATGCCAAAAATTCCTAATGCGAAGAGCATTGCTCCCAGTACCAGATATGTGTTCAGGCTGTTGCTTAGCAAAAGCAGATTCATTGGCTGTTCCTCCCTTTGCGGGCCAGCACCAGGGCGCCAATAATAGATACCAGCAACACCACCGAGATTAGTTCGAAACTCATGCTGTATCTGGTCATCAGTGATTGTCCCAGATCTTCAACTGTGCCTTTGTTGATGACCATCGGTGACAGGTTCCATTTTGTTTTCAGTGCCAAGCCGGACAGTGAGGCGAAAAACAGCAGGCCGGATAAAATGGCAGAAAACCATAATGTAATGCTGCTCTGGCTGAGCCGTTTCATCTCTTCCGGTTCTGCCAGCATGACGGCAAATACGATGACGACACAAACGGCACCAACGTAGATTAGTATCTGCATGGCAGCCATGAATGGACTGTTAAGGTAATAGTAAAGTCCGGCAACGCCAATGAAGCAAAGCGCCAGCCCGGAAACACTGCGGATCAGGTTGCGTTCAAGTACGGCAATCAGTCCACCCGTCATTGTTATAAAAATGACAATTAGAAATATTACGCCGGAAAGACCTTCGATGCTGAGTAAGGAGGGGCTCATCGTTTCTTATCCTCCAGCCTTTTTAATAGATCAATTATGTATTCGTCTCTGTTCCTGCTAGCCAGGTTGTATCTTTTTGAAAATTCAATTGCGTCAGCCGGGCACACTTCAACGCAAAGTCCACAAAGGCTGCACTTGGTAAAATCCAGAACAAAACGAGTCAGAACTTTTCCCTTGGCCCCTTCAGGTTTTTCGCCATCAAGAGCAATGCAGATCGAGGGACAGGCTTTTTGACACATGCCGCAGACGATACATTTGGGCTGTCCGGTTTCATCATTTCTGGTGAGCTGGATGTGTCCCCTGTACTTGGGATACATCTCAAGGGTCTCATGTGGATACTGTACAGTTACAATCGGTTTGAAAAAGTACCTGATTGTAATTACAAGCCCGGTAAAAAGACTCTTGAGTCCGTAAAAAATCTCTTTCAAATAGTCGATCATGGTTAAAACACCTTCAGCATGGCGCTTGTGATTATGAGGTTTACAAAAGATATGGGGATCAGCACTTTCCACGATAGGTTCAGCAGGCCGTAAAAGGTTGTGCGCGGGAATGTCCAGCGAATCCAGATGACTGTGAAGATCAGCAGGTACAGTTTGATCAGGAACCAGTGCAGACCGGGGAACAGGCCGAACGGACAACCCCAGCCACCCAGAAACAGTA
>JBGSQR010000379.1:0-9236 GCA_041737975.1 Geobacterales bacterium
GTGCCGCCCTGAATGGCAAGCGGCAACGCACCTTTAGTTACGATTTTAATCGAGACTCTCTTGCGTTCTTTTTTATCTGTCAATATTTTAACGGTAGGAGGCGTAATCCTGCTGATGACCATCCCTGAAGGCAGGTTGAAATCAGAATTTTTGATTCTCAGACTTGTGTGCCCCTCACGGACCTCCGAAATATCCACATCGGCAACCAGATCCAGCTTGGAAGGCATAGGTGTTAAAATCGAATAGGACCGCAACTGCACCTCAACCTCATCAGGAACCCCTTTTATCAGTGCAAGCCCTTCTGGTATACCATGCATCCTGACAGGTGCCGAGACCGTTGTAATCTGACCTTGTCGTGATGTTATCAATGCCCAGAAAGATATTACAAGCAGCAGAACCGCCATTTTTGTAACAAGGTCACTAAATACGACCTGCTTAAAACCCCTGTTTTTTTTCTTTGCTGCAGGATTAATCAAACTCTCCAACGCTAATACCAGACTACCCGGTGAATCTATCTCCGTCATAACACCTTCGGCTGCCAAAGAGACCACACCACGTTCTTCTGAAACTACAACAACGATGGCATCGGTACGCTCAGAAAGTCCCATGGCAGCGCGATGTCTGGTACCCAGATATTGCGGCATATCCGGGTTAACTGACAGCGGCAGGTGGCAGGAAGCCACAACAATTCGGCCATCTCTTATCAAAGAGGCGCCATCATGCAACGGAGCTCCCGGACTAAAGATGGATTCAAGTATCTGCGGTGTCACTTCGCAATCCAGACGGACTCCATTCAACATCAGATCCGCCAGAGACTCACTGCGCTGAAACACCAGCAAGGCACCGGTTCTCTTGGATGACATTGAAAAAAGTGTATCGGCAATCTCCTGAAACCGACTTTCCTGCGGTCCATCCTGATTGTAAAACAGATGCCTTACCAGACTGAATCTGTACAATGCCTGGCGAATTTCAGACTGAAACACAACCACTACCAGCACAATCAGGACTGTTCCCAGCTCCTGCAGAATCCAGCTGGTCATGTAAAGACCGAGAAAACGGGTCGCAAAGTAAATTAAAGTCACCACACCCAGTCCCAGGAGAACTTGCATGGCACGGGTACTTCTGAACCAGGTGTAAAGCTGATACACAAGAAATGTCATAATCAGGATATCGGCAATATCCTGGACTCGGATAAATGGCTGTACCACTAAAAACTCCTTCAGCTTTCAATCAAATTTTCTGCCCATTTTTGCTGGTCATATCGCATGAAAGTATGTTACAAGGCAGAATTGTATTAAAAGTAAAACACAAAGGTTGCAATATTATGTTCAAACTCTCGGATAAGGGTAAAATAAATCAGCAGATGTTCGGAGCGATTGCGCCCCGTTACGACTTTCTTAACCGTCTGCTCAGTTTAGGCATTGACAGAAACTGGCGCACAACAGCCGTGCAGATGATCAAGTATAGTGAAGGTTCAAGAATTCTTGATGTCGCCACCGGCACAGGAGATGTTGCTCTGGAAATAGCACGGTTAACACCACCATCTGTAAAAGTTACCGGCGCCGATTTCTGCAAAGAGATGGTTGATCTTGGACGGGAAAAAGTTGCAGCAACTCCATTTGCCAACCGGATTGACTTTATAATCGCTCCGTGCGAGGACCTACCCTTTCCTGACAACACATTCGACTCAACCACAATCGCCTTCGGCATCCGCAACGTTGTCGACAGAAAACTGGGGTTGACTGAATTGCACAGAACACTAAAAACAGGCGGACGCTTAATAATACTAGAACCTTCGACTCCGACAGCCCCACTGATCAAGCAGATCTATTTACTCTACTTCATGCGGATACTTCCGCTTGTCGGTGGTCTCTTCTCACGCTACAACGCCTATAAATACCTGACTGATTCAGTGCTAAACTTCCCATCAACTGAAGAGTTTTCACAACTTATGCGTGAGGCCGGCTTCACCAACGTGAAAGTCCATGCCCTGACCTTAGGTATTGCCAGCATTTACGTAGGAGAAAAGGGGTAGACAAACTTTTCAAGACTCATGATCCCGAGTCCTGGTCGCCTTAAGCCTTGAACCTGTTCTCCGTTCCCGCCAGCAATCTCTTGATATTTTCATGATGTTTTATAATAACGATAACCGCAATGATCATTGTAACAATGACCAGCGCGCGGTCACTCCCCATCAGCATGATCGCCACAGGCATTACAGCAGCAGCTGCAACCGATCCGAGTGAGACATAGCGCCATATCAGCATCAGGACAATAAACACCCCCAGAGCAGCACAGACCGCCAGAGGCGAAAGCGCCAGAAAAACCCCCAATGCGGTTGCCACCCCTTTGCCACCCTTGAAACGCAAAAACAGTGAAAAAACATGTCCAAAGAAAGCTGCCAGCCCGATCCAGGCAACATGTTCAATCGGTAGTGCATAGTACTTTGCCAGAAGCACAGGGATCATTCCCTTAAGACAGTCACCGACCAGAGTCAGCACACCCACCTTACGACCGACTGTACGGTAAAGGTTAGTAGCCCCGATATTGCCACTCCCCTCCTTGCGCACATCAATACCGGCAAGCTTGCCCAGTAGTAGTCCAGTCGGAATTGAACCGAGCAGATAGGCTCCGGCAAGAAGTATCAGCAGTAAATAGTGCTCAGCCATTACAGCCCCTTTTCCGGTACCAAGCCGGTTTTTTTAGCATATTCACTTTCCGGATACTCTTTAACCAGAGTTTGGTAGGTTTCAAGAGATTTATTTTTTTGATCCGCTTCCTGATAAGCTTTGCCCAGATAAAACAGGATTTCAGCACGCCGGATTTTTTCCGGATACATTTTCAGCGCATATTCAAAGCGACCGATAGCAGAAGTAACCTTTCCGGTTCTCAGATAAAACTTACCAACGTAAAGCTCATACTGAACCTGTTTATCTTTGCAGTCGTTGTTTTTTTCAATAACTTCAGCCTTGAACTCACCAGCAGGATACTGGGTCAGATAGGATTCAAACAGCAGCAGGGAATTGCTTAGCGGCACCTGATCCGTGTCAATTCCCTTTATCTGTTTGTAGTTACTCAAAGCTTGTCTATAAAGAGCATAACCAGCACTTTGATGTCTGGGGTGAAGCTTCCGGAACCCTTCGTACTCAACCGCTGACTCAATGAATTCCTTGTTCAGAAAGTAGGTATCGGCGATGGCAAGCTCTATTTTTGCAGAGACCTCAGGTGGCGGATATTTTTCACGAACTTTCTTCCACTGCTCGATAGCCTTTTCATATTTGCCTTCGCTGTAGAACCTTTCTGCATCGGCAATCAATTCGTCAGCGGTATTTCTAACCGGCGCAGTAGCACAGCCCTGAAAAACAAAAGCAGCAAAAATCAAAACAACACAGTTTCTGAATAAAATATTCATACAACCCCTCGGTATTTTATCTTAATTATATTAAAGGATGCCACTGCCGCGCTGATCAGCCAGCAGGTCGGCAATTATATCGTGATTAAGCCAGAGTACCGGCGCTTCCGGCTTCCAGGATGCATGCAGAATCAGCCTGCCTGTACACATGAACACAATTTTGGAAAGCTCGGCACAGACAAGCTGCTTGCTGTCGGCATGCATGGCCATAAGCTCTGCGGATGCCGCCAACATTAACTCGGCCTGCTCCTGCGTGTTATGCTGAGGCCATGTGGCAAAATCCAGCATACCTGTGATAAGTGGAGAGGTGGTATAAGCCTCTGCCTTTTCCAACATGGTTTCAAGGCTCTCTCCATCGGCCAGCATAGCCTGACAACACTCAAATAGCGGCTTGGAACACTCTTCACCAACCTTATCCCTGATGGCAGCCAGCAGCCTGTAAAGAGGTATTTCCACACCAAGGAAAAGAACACTGGAATTGGTCTGAATTTCAGGGCAATTAAAAACAGTCGCCACAATGCCATTAGCTGTTGCTTCGGCAGCGATATTCTCCAGACGCTTCTTTGCCCAGCCTGGCATGTAGGCAATATAAGACTGCCAAAGATATTCACCACCCAAAAGAACGCCGGTGCCGTGATATCCATAGGAGGTATAACGCACCTGTCCACCTTCGGACGAAACTCGCTGACGCAGACCAGCCGTTTCATCCAGCAGGCAACGGAAGGTATCGGCGGTGACAACATTGAAACTGGCCTGGCACATGCGACCGATTCCACTTTCCCACAACTCTCTGGAGGACAAATATTTATCGCCGGTACCTTTGAAAACACGATTGAGTAACACCATGAATATTCTGGAACGCGGGAAACCACCGGCCATGACATGAGAAATAAGTACATTTGCACCAGCAGGCACAACCGCTTCCAACTCTTTTACAAAAACTTTCATATTAAGGCTGAAACTGGCACACCCGGCTGCAACCGCCTTTTCCAGATATTCATCAGTAAAACTGATTTTATCCCACTCATCCAACTTGATCTGTTTCATCTGTTCCGAAATGGACGGCTCGCCATCCACATCCATCATATCTATGCCGGCTTCCAGTGGCACATTAATAATTTTGCCGCCTAGAATAGATTCAGCTTCAGTCAGTTCTTCTTCCGTAAGACATCGCAAAGCACCATCAGTATCGCGCCTGCCAACTGTAGTACCGATTACAGTCATACCGATCCGGTGTGCTTCCTCAACCAGACCGTTAGCATAACCGCGACCAAACAGCTCGCCCACCAACACCAGAACATCGCCTGCCTTGTATCCCGCTGCCTCGGGCAATTGCGCCATAGGCCTGTAATTCGTCATTTACACAAACCTCCATATAATAATGATTCCAGGACAGTTTTAGCACGAACAGACCCTGTAATGGAACAAAAAAGCTCTTGCAACAGGCTGGACTACCGTTTCCAAATCAATAGTTTTATACAAAACTAATGCCCCTGATCAGGCCGTTTATTTATCAAAACTACTACATATAGACATGTAAATTCACTTGCTTCAAAGACGTGATCATATTAACATGCACAACTTATAAATAGCCTCCGGATGCTTTTCAAGGAGATCATAATAAAACTTCATCAGATAATTGTATCGGCCAAAGGGTTTTCAATACGCAATCCTTCCTGTCAGAACAATTATTTTAATCTTCAAGAGGGAGAAACAAACGTGGAAATGTCCAATAACGAAAATAAGGTTACCGAGTATATGAGCACCCTTCCCGGCGATGACGTCCGGCAGATCATGTGGCGTTTCAGCGAACGATATGACCTGCAGATGGTTGTACAGTCCGCCCGTTCACTGGCACGTGGCATCGTTGCCCGCCTGGTAGCTGAAGGTGCCCGCAATTCGCACGAATGGAATGATAAAAAAGCACAACTTTTGACCGGTCTGGACGAACTCGGCCTGACAACAGTTTTTATGGATCCTGAAGAGGGCGGCTTCATTGAAGGCCCCAAGAACCTGGCCCTGTCACTGGTAGCATTCGAGCTTTCATGGGTAGATGGCGGAGCGGCAACTTGCTCGCTGGCCAGCAACCTGGCCCTGTCTCCGATTAAAGAGAAAGGGACACCGGAGCAGAAACTTACCTATATGAGTCGCTGCGTTCCACCACTTCCAGGTGAAGACCGCAAAATATGGCGTGGAGCCTTTGCACTAACCGAACCGCTCCCTTATGTCGGTGTAGACACAGGAGTAGTATCAGGCAAAATGCGTGTCGTAGAGTGGGAGGAAGGCAAAGAGCCGATCCTGCACGTGGAAAAACGCGGTCGCTTTATCACCAACATGGGCTTTGCCAACTTTGTAACTGCAGCGGTAGATTCCGGCGATGACCGGATCAAAGGCACCGCCATGGTAATTCTGGAAGAGGATGATCCGGGCCAATTTGATCGTGGTGCAATCACGCTAAAGCTTGTCCATCAGCTCTCCTCAACATCCGACCCGATTATGAGCCTGCAGATCCCTGCCAGCCGCATCATCGGCGGTTACACCGTAAAAGATGGCGTAATCATACCAAACTACAACCACAGTGATGTAATCGAGTCAGTTTTCAAACGTACCCGCGTACCAGTTGGCATCATGACTTCGGCAAAACTGCTTTCTGCCATCGAACCGGTCATCCGCTACCAGCGCACCCGCTTCCGTGGCGGCAATGCCAGCACCCCCGGGACTCCTCGCTATGAACAGGGCCTACAACAGAAAGATGATGCACTGCAGCGTCTGGTTGATATATGGGCCACCGGCGAAGCGGGAGCTTCTTTCGGTTTTTCAACGGTTCAGCTGCTTGATAAATTTGATCCGCTGGAGCGCGAAAAAGACAAGGTCCTGGAAGAGAAAGGGGTCAAGGGCGGACGTGCCCAGATGAAACTATTCAAAGAGCTTGAAAAAGGCGCCCTGGAATACCTGGCACTCTCCCGTTTGCCGGAGTCAGAACGGGATGCTGCACGTTTCAACGAACTGGCCAATGACACTCTGATTCAGTTTCTAATCACCGACGCGCTTTCCAACGTTTTCTGCCCGGCCTGCAAACTCTGGAACACCGGCGTGGGGGCCACCATGATGCGCGAAGCGGTCAGCCTGATGGGCGGTTACGGCATTACAGAAGACTGCCCTGGCTTCCTGGGTCAGAAATGGGCTGATGCACAACTCGAAGCTACCTACGAAGGCCCTGAGGCTGTTCAGCGTCGCCAGCTCTCCATTACACTGACAAATGAACTTTTCCTTGCTCAATTCAGACAATGGATCAAGGATCTGGACGCCATTTATGCAACCCATCCAGAGTCAGGCGCCAATGCACTGGCAAGAGCAATGGATCTCTGGCTGTTCACACTGAACTACCTGCAAACAACCAAAGATGCCGATGGCAAAGCGCTCTACCACTCCCAGCGCCATGGCGTAGTGTTCCCATTTGCCGACGCATTATGCTGGCTGTTGGCAACCCGCCAGCAAATTCTCGACATGCTTGAACTGGAAGAGAAAGGTCCGCAAAATGCAATCCTGGCTGATGGCATAAACGGGCTGGTCAACTTCTTCAGTGATCTCAGTCATGTCCAGTCCGCCCGTTCTGCCAGCGAAGTCAGCCGCATCTGTGCCGAACTGGTCTACGGCTATCACCGCCAGACAGATAGCAGCGATGAGGCCCTCCAGACTTTCGCCGCATTACGTCAACAGGTTGATCTCAATCTGGCTGGCGCCCGTTTGGCTAAAGACAGGGCATCAATAGCAATCAGCAAGGTCATGATCCCTGAGGCACTGGATTACCCTTAAGCGTTCGTTTCACTCACGCAGGTTAAGGTTGAGGTTAAGGTTGAGATTTTTCTTAACCTCAACCTTAACCTTAACTCGTTTTTAGAAGGAGTTTTATTATGACTGTTGATCGTCAGACCATGGAAGTGGATATCGCATGTGTTGGATTCGGCCCTGCCATGGGTGGTTTTTTGACAACACTTTCACGTGCCATAGTCGATGAAAACGGCATGCCGCTCCTGGAGAGCAGCAGTATGCCCGGCATGCCACTGCAGGTACTCTGCTATGAGCGCGCCGACGATATCAGCTTCGGGGTTTCCGGCGTAGTCACCAAAGCCAGAAGCATCCGTGAATCATTCCCGGATCTGAACCCGGCAGACATACCCATGACTGCCGAGGTCAGCCATGAAGAAGTCCTCTATCTGCTCGATCCGCTCGGCGCCAGTCGCCGTTCAACCGGCATCAAGGCTGTAGATACAATGGCCGGCCTGATTGCAGACAAGGATTTTTCCTGTAAACTGCCATATATCCCGCCTTTTCTCTGCAAAGAGCCTGGTCTGGTGCTGTCCGTCGGCCAGTTCACCCAGTGGGTAGGTTCTCAGCTAATGGCCTCTGGTCTGGTACAGATTTGGCCGGGCATGCCGGTCAGCGAACCACTTATTGAAGAAAACCGCGTCGTCGGTATCAGACTGGCAGATCAGGGTGTCAACAAGGATGGTTCTGCCACAGCCTGTTTCATGCCCGGCATGGATATTAAAGCCAGCCTGACAGTTGTGGGAGACGGCCCTGTCGGACCGGTGGGCCAGATTCTGGACCAGCACTTCGGTCTGCCAAAAGACAACCATATCCGTGAATGGGCGATCGGTATGAAGGTAGTTGTTGAACTGCCCGAAAGCTGCACCCTGCCCACAGGAACTGTGCTGCATACCATCGGATTCCCGGAACCGGAAATTTTCGGTTTCCTGTATGTCTACCCGGACCGCGTTGCATCAATGGGTATCTTCGTACCATCCTGGTTCGACAGCCCGGTTCGTACCAGCTACCGCTATCTGCAGCACTGGATGATGCATCCGGCCATCTGGAAGCACATTGAAGGCGGCACCCTGCGTTCCTGGGGAGCCAAAACACTTGGAGAATCAGGCAAGCGTGGAGAACCATTTCTGGTTGGCGACGGCTATGCCCGCATCGGCGAGGGTTCCGGCAGCACCAATGTCTTGACCGGTTCCGGTTTCGATGAAGCCTGGGCTACCGGTGTTCAACTGGCGGAAGGTGTTATTGAACTGCTCAAGGCAGGCAAGCCGTTTACCAAAGAAAATCTGGATGCTGCTTATGTGGGACGACGTCGTGCAAGCTGGGTAGAAAAAGAGGCCGACCAGGCAAAGGAAGCGCGTGATGGTTTCCAGAAAGGCGTTCTGACCGGCCTGATCGGCATGGGACTTACCGGACTGACCTCCGGCGCCATCAATCTTGGTGGCGAAATCAAAGCTCCCCATGAGCGCATACCATCGCTAGAAGAATACTGCAGCGACCGCATATCTGCGGAAAGAATTGCAGAGATCAAAAAGGAATCCCTGTCCAGGGGCATCTCAATGAGTGACGCTGTCATGGACGAACTGGGCTGGCCTCAGATTCCTTTGGACGGCAAGCTGCTGGTATCTCAGCAGGATGCCCTGCTGATGGGCGGCAAGGTTCAGGCAGCTCCAGGTTTTGCCGATCATGTTGTCTGCCTCAACCCAAAACTTTGCCAGAACTGCTCTCCGCAGCTCTGTGTTGAAGTCTGCTCTGGTCAGGCGCTCTCCTATACGGAAGGCGGCGGCATGCCGCAATTTGATCGCGAAAAATGTGTCCATTGCGGCGCCTGCATGTGGAACTGTACAAAACCGCTTTTAAAAGGGCAGGAACGTTGTAATATTGATTTCAGAGGCGGAGCAGGCGGCTCACACTCGGCTGAAAACTAATAAAAACAGGTTGAGGACTTCTTAACCTCAGACTTAACCTTAATTGAGGAGAAACATATGACTGGTGGATT
>JBGSQR010000393.1:0-2498 GCA_041737975.1 Geobacterales bacterium
TTCCAACCCTCACAACCTCTTTTGTCTGATACTCAATCATCTTGTCAATGGCAGCAAAATAGGCGGACTGACTTTTACGAACACCGGTCAACAGCTCAGCGCGCGCTTTTTCTTTTTCATTTGCTTCTATCATACCCATGACAGTTTTCTGCGATACCACATATGCTGCGCGTGCATCCACCACCTCTTTCAGCATGGCTTTCCCGGTATCACTACTGACAACCTTAGCCAGTTCATCAATACTTTTACCGATCACCTCCCTGGCATCGATAATTCTCTTTTCTTCTGCCTTAAGAACATCCCTATCATCCGAAATAATCAGATTACGCAATGCCCTGGCGATTACATTAATATTACTTTTCATTACATTTAAAATAACTGTTTTAGGATACTTATCCTCAACAATTTCAATGACCATATTATCAATCTGATTCATTGTACGAATAGAATTAAGACCCTGCATCAGCATCAGAAAGACAATAACAGCAAAACCGGCTCCCAACCTGAACCCAACTCTCATATTGGAAATATTCATATTCAGCCTCCTGAATTTTATAATATTACAATCAGCATAACGTGATTATCAACGTTGTAAAGGCCGTATCAACACATTTAAATCGCAAAAAACAGGGGACTCCAGTTTGGAATCCCCCGTTTAATGCTTACTCTATTTATTTCACCACTGATCGCTTTCTGTTTTCTACTGACAATCATCAAAACCATCAAATAGACATATTCTGACCGCTACCATGATCAGCTGCTGGAGAAGTTCCATAACTAAATCCTAAAATATGTTGCCACCTATTATACCGGTATGATAGTTGAAATAATTATCGTAAAAAGTATTGCAAACAACCACAAACAGGCGTACAGCTTTTATGTGGTGAAACATTTTTTCGATACGACTAACAATCTAAACACTGGGCGATTTTCGCCCATATTTTACAGCAAAGGAGCTTAAAAATGTTCAAGAAAATTGCCGCAATCGGACTCTGTACGCTTTTCCTGTTTTCGTGCACATCAGCAAAGCAGAAACTCATCACGATCGCTACCGGCGGCACTGCCGGAACCTATTTCCCCTTAGGTGGAGCGATGGCGGAAATCTGGAACAAAGGCATCAAGAAAATGAACGCCACCACCATGAACACTGGTGCTTCTGCAGCCAATGTCGCGCTCCTCAAAGACAATAAAGTCGATGTAATCTTCTTGCAGAACGATGCGGCCTATTATGCCTTGAATGACCTCGAAACTTACAAAGGCAAGGATTTCAAGGATATTCGCGGCATGGCAGCCCTCTATAATGAAACCTGCCAGCTTGTTGCTCTCGCCGAATCCGGGATCAAAACCGTCGCCGACCTTAAAGGCAAACGCGTTTCAGTTGGAGCTGCTGGTTCCGGTGTTGAACTCAACGCCCGCCAGATTATTGAAGCCGCAGGACTGACCTATGCCGATATCAAAGTCCAATACCTCTCGTTCAGTGAATCCGCTTCCAACCTTAAAGACGGTAATATTGACGCAGCCTTCAACACTGCCGGTGCACCAACTGCCGCCATCCAGGATCTCGCAACCTCCAAGAATTTAGTAGTTGTTCCGGTCGACGGAGCTGTTGCAAGCAAACTCATGTCTAAATATGCATTCTATACCACCGAAAAAATCCCAGCGAATACCTACAAAGGCCAGACTACTGATGTCCTTACGGTATCCGTAAAATCCATGCTCGCCGTCAGCTCAAAAATGGATGCAACTCTGGTTTACGAAATGTTGAAAACCATGTATGCGAGCCCTGACCGCCTCATCGCAGCACATAAAAAAGGTGCCGACATCAAGCTGGCTACTGGTACCGAAGGCATGTCCATCCCCCTGCACCCCGGTGCAGAAAAATTCTTCAAAGAATTCAAAAAATAACGATTTAACAACGCCGCAAACGTCGAGTTTCGGCGTTTGTTTTCTCAATGGAGAATAAACGGACAGGCGTCGGTGATTCCGACGCCTGTTTGTTTGATGCCTATGAAAATTTCACACCCGAAATCATTTATCTTTCTGATTGGGGCTGTGCTTGCCTGCACCATACTCGTCGCCCAGAATCCTTTCGGACCTCGAGATTCAGATCTGCTTATTTCAGATAAACAGGGCAAGGTTTTGGGCATCCTGCCGCTCAAAGACAGGCGATTCGATCATGTTTTCGTGCATTCTATACATTTAACCAAAGTTGAGGAAAAATTCGAGGTTAATTCTTCGGGTAATTTACATCTGTTTGAGCTCCGCTACGAAAGTTCCGGCGTAGGCATGCCTTCTGATGCGGAAGGGGGATATCGTCTGGAAGATGGCCGTTTCATACTTTCGATGGACAGGACCTTCCATGAAATACCGTTATTCATTTCAATAGTTCCCGGTCACGGAGTTTCCGTTGAAGGAAAGTTCCATCCGTTTACCGAATGGGCTAAACCCGAAGATATTTTAATTTTGACAGCTCGCATGCATCAGTAATATTTTGTTCT
>JBGSQR010000412.1:0-8357 GCA_041737975.1 Geobacterales bacterium
TATCCAACTTTCCGGCTTTGATATCTTTCTCAATTTCTGAAGTAAAGTTATAAATTTTAGCGTCTGCTGATCCAACTGTTTTTTGGGCAAGTTTTTTTGACAAAAGCTGGACTGCGCTTCTAATATCCTCTTTCGGCGCACTGAAAAAAGCTTTGCTTGAAAAACCGATCCGTAAATGAACAGGTTCCATAGCGAATACGGTAGCAGACGCCTGAAAAAAGCAGATTAGCAACACTACAGCCTGAATGACTCCCCAATGCAAACTTCGTATGCCGGTTTTGTTTGTTTTAGTTTTCACATTAAACTCATATTTTCATTTTATATTAGCGCTGCGAACCAGTAACCATCATTTCTTCCACCTGTTTTCCCACGATAAAATCCAGATTGGCTCTGGACTCAAGATGATCATAGAGCGTTTTCCTGTACTGAGCCTTCATCAATGACTCGATCATCTGGGCCTCGATCACATCCTTGGTTTCCACCAACTCTTCCTGATAGGCCCGCTCATTTAATGCCCGGTTTTCTTCGGATGAAAGCGAAGCTGCCTCAGAAGAAATCTTCTGCTGCTGGGTACTCATCAACTGGATGAAGATATGCTTCACCTGAAGGGCAATTCCATCTTTTAACAGCATCTGCTGCTGTTTCAGCTTATTCAGCCTGGCATTTGCCTCACGAATCTCTGCCACAGTCCGCAAACCATTAAACAGCGGGATCTCCATACCGATACCGATCGACCAGGAATTTCTGTTGTCCGGCGTCACAATCCCCTTATCGTATGAGTTTTCAATACGGGTCAGGCTGCCGAACAGACCAATCTTTGGCAGATGGCCGCTGTTGGCCTCATCAATTTTTGCATCCGCTGCAGCTAAAGCAGCCTCCAGTCTCGCCCAGTCCGGATTGAAACTGTAGGCGCCGCTAACCAGGTAATTGAGCCCGGCCTTGGCAGGAACAAACGGGAGCCCGGTAGCAGGTTCCACAGGATTCTGCCAATCCATACCCATGGAATTTGTCAAAGCAGCCCTGGCCAACTGTTCATTGGCAGCAAGAGAAGTAACTGCACTGCGGAGCCATTCCACAACCGTTTTATTTCTCAGGTAATCGGTCTTTTTAACCTTGCCCGAACCCTTGGTGTACAGGTTTTCAGTCAGCTCCAGAGTGACTTCCATACGTGAAAGAGCATCCCTGCCGATTTGCAGCAGTTCGGAAGCAAGCACGGCTCCGTAATAATAACGGGTGGTATCATAAACGATCTGCAGGTCCGTACGCCTCGCCTCTTCTTTGGCCGCCTTCATCCCCTGTTTGGCCTGGCGGACCAGGGCGCTGACCTGGCCACCGGTATAAAGCGGCAAGGTTGCGTTAAGTGATCCGACAAAGTTTTTCCGGTCCATAAGTTTTACGTTCTGTTCAGGTACGGTTAAGGAAGACGTTGGAAATTGTCCTAGCGGAGTCTGTACTACAAGAGCTGTTCCCTGGGGCATATTTATATTCTGGGCGGGAAAAATAAAGTTGGGATCCTGATCCATCATTGAATACTGGGCCTTGATGCCGATCTGCGGCCAGTATCCAGATAGCGCCTGCTGATGCTGGGCTTCTGCAATTTCAATACTGTAGCGGGACACTGAGCGATACTGATTCTTTTCCAGGGCAAGATCAATGCACTGCTGCAGAGTCAAGCCGCTCTTCTTAGCTTCTGGCAGCTTGGCCGGCAACAATCCAGGTGGTTCTGCAGAAAAGGCTAATGGTGCCAGAATTACCCCGGTAATCAAAATAAAGAGCAAAAGGAGTGAATTTATTCTTAGCCGCCTGAAAAATTGTTTTGATATTGTCATGTCCACTCCACTATGAAATCTATAATTATGAGCTATCCAATTTGGGCCATATCAGCCTCCAGACCTCAGTGCATCACGAAAAACAGTACAGGCAGTATCAAACTCCTGCTGAGCCAAACAAACTAAAACCGGAACATCATCAAGTGAGTTGGTTCTGCCAAGTTGCTCAATTTCATGACAAACTTTACCAAATCTTACCGCACCGATACTCATGCTGCTTGATTTCATGGAGTGAGCAGCCTTAACCAGCTCTTTTGCATCTGAAGCTTCGGCAGCAATCTTAAGTTTTTCCATCTGGACCGGCAAAGTAGTGATAAACATTTTCATCAATTCTCTGCGCAGGTCAGGTTTCCCATCTTTCTGCAAAAAACGTAATGACTCCAAAACACTCCAATCCACGGCCCCAGAATGATCATCCAATGCCACGTTTCCTTTTTCCGGTTCATCTGTCTGTGCAGTCATTTCAGTTCTCCTTAGCAAACAGGGCAAAACAACATAAAAAAACGAACATTCAATGCATTCAGAAAACATTACCGCTTAATACTACTTTGTCGAAATTTTTGTATCAAGAAGTATTTTAATTAACGCATTTCCAATCACTAATAAGGCGCAAAAAGGCCTTATCAGTTTTTTCTACATTTAAATAATAATTTTGCGGGGTGGGAATACTTACCTGGAGATTTGGATGACCAGAGAATGTGAACCAGATTTTAAACAAAAAAAGGAACCCTTTTGGGGTTCCTTGATTTTTTTTTGGAGCGGGAAACGGGATTCGAACCCGCGACTTCGACCTTGGCAAGGTCGCACTCTACCACTGAGTTATTCCCGCGCTTGCGAGCTTTGTTTTTTACCAAATCATGCCGGTGATGTCAACTTTTTTTAGCACTAAATTTCATTTTTTTATTTCCACTTACTATCAACCAAATCTGGTTTACGTTTGGTAGCCGGTTTTTAACAGCAAATTCAGATAGATCGACTTAATGCTTGCCGCTCGGGAGATCCAGGAGTGTTCCGCAACCGCTTTCATTCTGACGGCACTGGACAGCGCTGACAAGTGTGTTTCGTCAGCCAGCAACTCAACAATACACCTGGCCAAATCCGTAACATTACCATATTCGGCATACACGCCCGTATCGCCAAGGATTTCCCTGTTAACCGGTGTATCAAAAACCAGAGTCGGCAGGCCACAGGCCATATAGTTAAATAATTTACCATTAGCCTCACTGAGGGACAACTTTGGTGAAACAGCCAGATCTCCGGCACTGAGAAGAAATGCTGCTTCATTGTAATCAATACGGCCGGTGAATGTAATCAGGTCAGCCACGCCCATCTCAATTGCTTTTATCCGATATGACTCGTCCGGATAACCCATAACAAGAAAATGGATATTGTTTCCCTGTTTTTTCAACAGAGCGACAGCCTCCAGCAGCAGGTCAATCCCCTGATAGGTATTGAGCACCCCCAGAAAAACCACCAACCTTGCCTCTTCTGGAATTCCAAGACGTTTACGCGATTCCTGCCTTGGATGAGGTCTAAACTGCTCCGTATCAACTCCATCAATAACAGAGGTAACTTTTTCGGCAGGCACTTCCCATTCGTGTTTCAGGGCTGTGCAGCCTGATGTAGAGCTGGTTATAATGGCATCTGCCTTACGGTTAATATACCGCTCTATGCAACTGAATATCCTGTCCAGGAATGAACCTGGTCTAAAAAAACCATGATCACGACATTCAGTAGTCAGGCTGCCCTGAAAATCCATAACCAGAGGAGTGCCTATCAGTGATTTCAACAAAAGGCCAATAAAGGCGCCCTCGTGCAGATGGGCATGAATAATATCCGGCTTGAATGAACCTGCAACGGACCAGGCCTTAAACAGCAGCAACAGGTCCAGCAATGGCTTTTGCCATGAAGGACCTGCTGTTAGCCTTTGATACCATGGTATCTGCGGAATACGGTAGGTAGGAATACCGTCCATATCACGGCCAATATGGTAGGTAACAATGCGAACATCGCAGCCCAGTTCAATCAGTGCCCTGGCTTCCTCGTAGATTCTGACATGGCAGCCGCGATCCGCAAAATAAGGGGTCGGTGCCAACATCATTATCCTTAGGGACCGGGGACTAGGGACTGGGGACTGGGGAGACATTTTATGCCTTATTTTTGTAATGGCGTATAAGGCCATGTAGCATTTTTTGGACTTTAATAATTCGCTGCTGCACAAAATCGGTATTTTCTGCAAATTTCAATTTCTTAGCAATTATCAATTGAGTTTCCAGTTCTGCATTCGAGCCTGATGACACAAATAGAAAATGAATGAATTCCTTTTCAGTTTGACGAGCAGCTCCTTCAGCAATATTCGATGGTATTGAAACAGCCGACCTGCGCATCTGATTCGTCAGCCCATAGATTTCCTCTTTCGGAAACAAGCTGGTCAGAGAATATATATCGGCAACCAGATCAATGCTCTCTTTCCATACTTCGAGTTCCTTATGATCTTTCATACCAGTCCCCAGTCCCTAGTTCCCTGTCCCCAGATTTATCCGATCTCTGACAACATAAATCGGCTTCCCCTGGGCCTCATGATAGGTGCGGGCATTCATCTCGCCCAACAGACCGAGTACAATGAACTGAACTCCCATAAACAACAGGAAGGCGGTCAGGATAAAGAGCGGATTCCGATTCATGCTGAAGTTTTCAAATATTTTCATATAGACCGTCATGGCACCACTGCAGAAACCGCCCATCAGGGTATAAGCGCCCCACTTGCCGAACAGTTGAATCGGCTTTGTGGAATAGGAGAGCAGGAATTTGACTGTAATCAGATCCAAAATCACACGCAAGGTTCTGGAAATGCCATACTTGCTGACGCCATGCAAACGCGGGTGGTGCTTGACCGGAAGCTCAGTAACCTTGGCGCCGACCTGTGACGCCAGAGCAGGCACAAAACGGTGCATCTCGCCGTAAAGATTGATGCCGTCCAGAACTTCGCGACGGTATGCCTTGAGAGTACAGCCGTAGTCATGCAGATGAACACCGGTGAATTTGGAAATCATGGCATTTGCCAGTATGGACGGTATTTTACGGGTTACAAATGTATCCTTGCGATCACTGCGCCAGCCTGAAACAACATCATAACCTTCATCAAGCTTTTTGATCAGCTGTGGAATATCAGCCGGATCATTTTGTAGATCCCCATCCATGGGTATGATAATGGCACCCTGCGCAGCATCAAATCCGGCTGACATGGCTGCCGTCTGACCAAAATTTCTGCGAAATCTGATCACCTTGAAACGATTATCAAGCTCTGCCAGCTTTTTCAGTGCAACAAAAGAGCCGTCAGTAGAACCGTCATCCACAAGGATTACCTCGTATTCACGGTCATAGCTGTCAAGGGCACCTGTCACTGCAGTATACAGAGCTGCAATATTGTCCTGCTCGTTAAAGATCGGTACAACAATACTGAATTTCACAATATGCTCCGCTTGTTGATTTAACTAACACCACTCAAGCCAATAAATTATTAGTTTACCACTTTTGCTGTTCAAAAGTTTTAAGTTGCTTGATAGCCACCACACCACGGGCAACAGGACTCGGTTTTCCACCGGCAAAACCGATGAGCAGACCGACACCGTTACAACAGTGCAGCAGCGGAAAAAGCAGTAAAAGAAAGGAAGCGTACAAAGTCCCGGATGAGATCATGGATGAAGCGGTAAAAACTATGGCCAGCAGAAAATAAGCTGCCAGCGGCAGCAGCCACAATGACCAGAAAAACGCCACAGGGAGAGACATGAGATAGATGACAAAAACCAGCGGCACAAAACTGACCATTGAACCAGTACCCGCAATCAATGTCTGCTGAGCCCTGCCACGACCATAAGAATACATTTGACGCATGAAGGCAGACAGTGTGGCTCGCTGACTTCTCTCAACAGCCATTTCAGGTACATGAACCAGCTTGTGCCCCGAAGCAATAATCCTGTCCAGCAACTCATTTTCCTCGTTGGGGTAGAGACGCTCGTCAAATCCGCCAAAGCTAATGAAATCTTCCCGCCTGAAAGCCATATTGCAGAGAATCAGCTCTTTTTCAGATGTTTCCCGTGGCAAACCGGTTGCCTGATAGCGGTTCCGCACCCCACCCGCTCCAAAAGCAGAACAGAGTGCATATCCAAAGAGCTTTTGCAGGGATGAATCAGAGGCAGGCGTCAACGAGGGGCCACCGACAACGGAAACGGCTCGATCCTCAAAAGCCGCTGCGCACCAGGAAAAAACATCTTGTGGGACAAGCGAATCATCATCAAGAAAATATATGATGTCGCCATGGGATTGATATGCGGCCTGATTGCGTTGTTGACTGGGAGTTTTGCCTTCTGCCACCAGCACTTCAAAAGAATATGCCTTTGAGTCCAACTGACGCAACTCATCCAGCGCACTGACGTGACCACCCGGCTTGACCGGTATGATTATGGAGAAGCAGGGACTAGGGACCCGGGACCCGGGACCGGGGACTAGGGACTGGGGACTGGTAAAATCTTTTGACTTTTCAGCTTCCAGGCTATGCATTCCTTATCTCCAATCCCTAATCCAGAGTCACAAGACCCGGTTTTCCAGTTCCTAGTCCCCAGTCCCGGCCTTTCTTCTAGCCTGCAATTCAGCATCCTTCCGTTCCAGTTCCTGATCCATCTCAACACGGTAATCGATCATGGCCTGTGCCAGTTTTGGTTCACTCAGGGCCAGCACCTGCACGGCAAACAAACCGGCATTCTTTGCTCCTGCACGGCCTACCGCCATGGTGGCAACCGGAATACCAGCCGGCATCTGAACAGTTGCATAAAGGGCGTCAACACCATTCAATGCACCGCCAGGTGTTGGAACACCAATAACCGGCAGAGTCGTTTTGGAGGCGATAACACCGGCCAGATGCGCTGCAACACCGGCACCGGCAATAATCAGTTTGATTCCTTTTCCTGCGGCTTCGGTCGCCAGCTTGGCGGTTCTGACAGGCGAACGGTGTGCCGATGCGATCCGCATTTCATACATAATTCCAAACTTATCCAGCACATTTGCCGCTTCCTGCATAATCGGCAAATCCGTATCACTTCCCATAATGATCAGAACCTGTGGTGCACTTTGCATGCTATCTCCTAAATACAATCTATATTCGCCCAATTGCCTTTTTACCAATATCTTTCCTGAACTGCACGCCCTGCCAGGATATTTTCTCCACAGCAGCATAGGCATTGTTGATGGCGGCCTGAACAGTTGGCCCCATGGCGGTTACACCAAGCACACGTCCGCCGTTTGTCACACACTTTCCGTCTTTCAGATCAGTACCGGCATGAAACACGTACACATCTTCCAGCTTGGCTGCATCTTCAAGACCACTGATCACATCGCCTTTACGGTAATCGCCTGGATAGCCCTCAGAGGCCATAACAACACAAACCGTGGCCTGATCGTGCCATTCAATGTTCATTCCGGACAGGTCGCCATTGGCCACAGCCATCAATAGCGGCACGATATCCGACTTCATCCTCATCAGCAGCGGCTGGCACTCCGGATCACCAAAACGGGCATTGAATTCCAGGGTTTTAACCTGGCCATCCTTTACCATCAAACCGGCATAAAGAATACCGCTGTAGGAGCGACCTTCCGCCACCATGCCATCAACAGCCCGGCGCAGGACAATGGCCATGGCCTCATCATGAACAGCCTGAGTTACAACCGGCGCCGGTGAATAGGCACCCATGCCGCCCGTATTCGGTCCCAGATCGCCATCAAAGATAGCCTTATGATCCTGCGCACTTGCCAGCGGGATGATGTTTTTGCCATCCGTAATAACCAGGAATGAAGCTTCTTCACCGGTCAGAAACTCCTCGATCACAACACGTGAACCGGCACTGCCAAAAGCATTGCCGCTGAGCATATCCTTGACGGCATCAACCGCTTCTTCACATGTCTGGGCAATGATGACACCTTCACCGGCTGCCAGACCGTCGGCCTTAACCACAATCGGCGCCCCGGTCTTGTTGATGAAGGCCTCGGCAGATTCAATGTCGGTAAAAACACCATAAGCTGCGGTCGGCACATCATATTTCTGCATTAAGTCTTTGGAAAAAGCCTTGCTGCCTTCAATAAAAGCTGCAGCCTTGGTCGGTCCGAATATTTTCAAGTCGTGGTTCTGGAACATATCCACAATGCCGAGAGAAAGCGGCTGTTCAGGGCCGACCACGGTCAGGTCAATCTTCTCTTCCCAGGCGAATTCCAGCAGTTTCCCGACCTCATCGGCCTTGATAGGCAGATTTTCAGCCAGTGCTGCTGTACCGGGATTACCCGGTGCGCAATATATCTTGGTAACCAGTGGAGACTGGGCAATCTTCCAAACCAGGGCATGTTCGCGACCACCGCCGCCTACGACTAGAACTTTCATTGGTTACTCCTTGTTTGTAAATGTATTTAAGGTCGTTCAATTTTTCGCTAGATCAAGGAAGATGAGCGAGTACGCGGAGACCCCTCACCCGGCCTTTGGCC
>JBGSQR010000511.1:0-6347 GCA_041737975.1 Geobacterales bacterium
CATGTTGGCACAGAAATGCAAAGACCAAGCCCGGTATCCCAACTGTATCCGGAGGGACAGGAAGAACCGTTTGTTGAGACAGAGCAGAGATTATTAGATGTGTCATAACTGCCACTACCTGGACAAATCGGGTCAGCTTCGCATTTACTTGACTGGCTATTATAGGTGGATCCGGAAGGGCATGAAGACGTCGCTAAATATTCACATCGGTTTGTAGCAGAATTAAGAATGCTTGGTGCAGCACAACCAGCATCAGATAAACAATGACTGGAGGAGACATCATAAGTGTAGCCAGCAGGACAATTAATTGCTGTTACGGCTTCGCAACGGTCGCGATCATTATTGTATGCAGTTCCCTCAGGACAACTAGGTGTCGCCTCGCAAACACCGTGATCAAAAGTTCTCCATCCGTAATACCACCAGTACATAAAATTTTCACTAGGAGTCCACCAGTCGTTTGCATCTTCCTTGAAGGTAAAACCAGCAGGGCAAAACATCTGAGGCACTCTTTCACAACGATCTGTAATATTGTTAAGTCTGCCAGTTCCACAATCTGGAGACTTCCAACATACATTCAAAGCGGAATCCATTTGATACCCAGAGGGGCAATCAGGGGTCACTTTTTCGCAACGATTTGTTACTGTGTTATACGTTCCTCCATCTGGGCAAGTTGGATTGGACACGCATCTATCTATTGTTTTGTCCCATGTATAGCCAGTAGGGCACTGAACACTGATAGGATCTGCCTGGCACATATCACGCTCAGTATTAAGTGTTGTACCAGCAGGGCAAACGGGTGGCTGGAATGATGTATTGCAATCAAGATCCCCGATTGGACACAGCATGCCTTGTGGAGTGTTCTGGCAATAGCCCATTTCACCGACGTCGCCCATATAATTATTATGATTCAAGTCGGCCATACAGACAGAATTCTTATTTGCAGAAGTACCCTCACCAACAATACCGGAACCAGCTGGAGGGCCAACCGGTATTGGTATTGCCGGCGTAGCATCAATAGCACAATCAAGCTTGCCTTCAAATTCAACAATCTGAGAGAGTTTTTGGCCTGTATTTACTGGAACCCATTTACCATCTTTCCCCATTGCGACCGCTGAAGGTTGAGTAATGGCAGGAGGCGGGGTTTCCCAATTGCTATATGAGACAGCATCATTATTTATTGTAGTATAGGTGATGGCATTGTATTCCTTCCACAAATTCAAGAGCGTGCCATTTGCACTTGTAGCCTCCTCCAAACTATTCCCATACCATTTTTTTACGAAATCAAGTGTTGCTGTATCGGTAATTGAAAGAGGTTTTGCTGCCCCGTATTTGCCAGCCGCCAGCAATTTTTTCAAACTGGATACATCAACTCCGTCATAAAGATATTCACGGGTAATACCTGGGGAAAATGCGAAAAAAGCATCAGGAAGTGTTGATTTGCCTGTTGAAGCGGACAAAGCTAGAGCATAGGTTTTCCCATTGGCGCTGTTATATACAATGGTACTAAGTGCATCTGCGTAAGTGAAGTTATCTGAGTAATTTATCCTATCCGTACATTTCACAGCAGCGTACGCAAGATCCGTAAGACCCGACAAGGACAAAAACAAAATAGAATATAGAAATGACATCAATATACGCATAAATGCTCTCCCAAAACTTGCTTTCATTAAGGCTGAACCGGTGTTCCGCTTGCACAAATGTTATCGTTTCCGGCCATACGGAGGGACTGCATCACAGTAGCAGCAGATGAAAACTGATCAGTACACTTACAGTTGGCAACTATTGTTTCGCCAGCTTCTACGGGACAGGTAGTACCATTGTCAACGCAGATTCTAAAAACATCATCATGGGAACTACTAGTTTCTCTTGCTTCCGACATAACGCCATTAGCCCCAATTTGTGTATCCTGTTTATTCTTCCTTACCTGGCAGGCTTGTTCACAGTCAGCAGGTAAATCACGACCAGGCAACGCGATACTGCCCGTGGAAGCAATCCACGCTCCATTGCTGTCTTTCCTTAGATCCGAATAGTTAATAGCGTTTACTGTGTCATCTACGGAAGTAACCAGTGGGTCAAAGCGTTTGCCTGCTGCAGAAAGGTCATACATATTTTGATCTATACAGGAATAAGTTCTCTTTTTTTCCCACCAGTCGCGGGATATTTCCATAGGGGCAACCGCACCTATATAAGTCTTTTGCGTAGGCAACGGGTTTAGTCCGGTTGGGTTCCCATTAATCATAGTCGTAACACCGTCCACAACCTCTTCCCTTGGAGTACAGTTCGCATCGGCTTCGAAGGCTGCACATCCGTTTGTCACACCTTCCTGATAAGAATCAGCCTCAAACTCAAAAAGATACGACCAGTCAAAAGACGGTGTCTGCGCTCCTTTAGCTGGACAAGGTGCAGTAGCCGCTATCCCAACATTGAATCCCGAAATAGCAGCGTCCATTGATGCAGATCCTCCGGAATTACAACCTGCACCCTGTATATTTGTTATGCTATAAAGAGCTTTGGTCAGTTTTGCTTGATATGTACCCGTTTCTATCACTGGAAGATTGATTGTGTGCTGCAAATGCCAACCATCTCCTCCGGGATTATCATTACAGTTATGGTGAGCTGCACCTCCGGGACTCGTATCAAGAAGCTTCAACTCAAACTTTGTTTCATCTACTTTCTTAACCATCATGTAGATCAGATGGTCAGTACAAAGACTTGAAGACCCTGTACTGGTAAAACTGGCTAATGGAACGGTAGTAAGAACGCCGGTTCTTTTTATCTGGCAAGTCTTTGTACTTACCCCGTTTTGAGTAGCCACTGAGTTCTTTACCTTCGAATACATGCTTTCACCGTTGCTGCTTTGGGTCAATGAGAGACCGGCAGCATCGTTACTCAATTGGCTCCAATTACCAAAATAGGCCTGTTGCTGTTGAACAGATGCGGCCCCTTGATTCGCCGGAACAGCACTGTTTGCGGTAGTCGCTTTTTTCAAAAGATTGCCGTAATAGGTAATGGAGACGGGGTCAGATGCAACATTTGTGATCATCACGGTAGCATCCTGGGCATGAATAGCACCTACGGCTCCGCCACCAAGATCCTTAAGAATAAGTGCGCTGTTTGACCATACAAGGCTACTTCCACAGCTGCTATTTATGCAGTAACACCCACCAAGTCTAGTTACCGCTACCGGTTCAATCGACAATTTGCCTTGGTTGTCAGAAATCCACTTATAAGGCTGGCAGGCATTCCATGTGCCCGGGTTACATGAAACAAAACCATTGGCGCACACACCTGAAACAGGAACGCCCAGATTGAAGGTGTTATCGAATGCACCATCGGAATCCAGGTCCTGAGCAACTGTCACCATGCCAAGATCGCCGGTACCGGTAGGTTGGATTAATAGTTGTAAAAAGCTATTGGATGAAGGGGTACCAAATCCGACTGAAAACGATTTTGTACTATCAATTGTCTGTAACTGTGTCCCCCCACTGGTCATCGGCACAGCAAGATTCTTTTTTACGTTTTCTTTGGTACCGTACTTCTGCAGGACTGCATTACCGGCCGAAGTACCTGCTGTCTTGCTTGCTGTACTGTCGGCTGTTACAGTAGAACAGAGAAGGCAGGCAACTAAACCCGATGCAACAACGCTGCTAGCTCCTGTATAGCCGAACCATTTCATTTATTGCCTCCTCCATGCTTTTACCGGAATCAACCATATCTTCCATCTCCTGAACCTCTGTGGCCTCAGTCGTGTTGACATAATATGTGTAAGGGTCAACAACAAGACGGCCAATACCCACACCAAAAGGCGAATCAATGAATATTTCGCTGTACTGTTTCTTCTTGCCAGCCAGAGATTTCAGGATGTCCATAACGAACGGCGAATAGTCGATCAACTTTTCATTGAGGGCTGACTCAAAATCGCCTGATTCGAGATAAAATTTGAAGGCAGAGTTATTACGAATTACTTTACCAACAGCACCAAATTGGAGCATATCGAGTATGGATTGAGTAATTATCGTGAAGGATCCGTTATATTTTCTCGCACGACGGTAGCCTTCCTCAATTACGGTTTTAATAGCATTTGATTCACCAAGGAATTTCCAGGCTTCATCAAATACGATCAGCTTTTTGCGATTTCTGTCACCTAAATAAAGATCCTGGGTAACAGCATTGATAATCTGCAGAGTTACAACCTTAAAAAGTGCTTTATGCTGTTCGAGGTGTTCAAGCTCCAGAACAACGAATTCATCTTCTGAAATATTAAAATTCGATACACCATTAAAAAATTTGCCGTATGCACCGCCAGTACAGAATTGAGCCATGTTAAAGGCCAGCATCAAAGCTCTCTCTTCCGCTTCCCTTCCGCCGCCATGGACATTGTATGTAGTGAAGTTGGAAAGATACTCTCTCACTTCGTCGGTTCCGGCCTTCCTACCAAACTTCTCGAACGCCCATCGGACGGCAAATCCCAGAAGAGTCATATCCGTATTGCTTGGTTGCCCCTCACCATTCGAATAGCACATCTGGGCAATAATGCCCGGTATGGCTTCAAGGTCGCCCTCAGTATCATCTGGTTCGTCGGGATTATTGCTTACATTGGAAAACGGGTTCAGACAGAGATTGTTACCTGGTCCGAAATCCAGGAACTTTGCTCCATGCAATTTCGTCATTTTCTTGTACGAACCACCAATATCCACAACTCTGATCTTGGCACCGACACCGTAATAATGGTTCAAAAGGTAATTCAGCCAGAACGACTTGCCGCCACCGGTAGTTGCGCAAACCAAAGCGTTGTGCGATATATGGGCCCAAAGATCAATTCCGAACAACTGCCCCTTCCTACCGATCAAAGGCAGCACTGGATCGCCAAAACCACTAAAGTCACCCTGAACAGGTATGATCTCAGCAACGGCATCTATCGGGGCGACAAAATCCCGCTCCAAATTTTCGACAAATCCGTCATGGTTATAAAGGCCGCCTGGCAGAGAAGAAATCAGAAGAGGCATTAAAATGCCCTTGTCTTCCTGCATCACGTAGCCTTTCCCCTCCCATAGCTGTTTTGCCCGGGCAGTAGCACCAACAACAGCCTCTTCGTCATCACCGTAAATCCATAAAGTCGGAATTACCCTGATGAATTTTGTTCCTTTCTCAATTTCATCCACGGCAGACATGTACTCACGCTTTTTTCTCATCAGAGAAGGAGCGAGAGATCCAACTCCCTGCTGGCCAAGTATGAAGTTACACTTGGTATGCAGTTTGTTTTTCATATCTCTCAAGACGATATTTAAAGAATAGATGAATGGGGATCTGATCTGCTCACCATTGGAATTGTTACCGTCCACACCTCCGAAAAGCTGGTTTGTCTGGAAGGCATAGACCTCTGTGGGGAAGTTTTGAGGGGTAATGCACTTAAATGTTTTCTTTCCAACTTTTATGTTGTCAAAATTAACATCTGTGGGCGTCCCGCCAAAAACACACTGCTTATTGATTTGTTTTCCTTCATCCCAGCCGAAGTTGTTCAAACTGACATCATCGTTAAGCAGGCGGCGCATGAAATCCAGCAGCACTTCCGGATTAAGGTTCCGTGGGTGTAATTTTGCACCCATCAAAAGTTCGTTCAGGTTAACCCTCAGATCATTCAACTTTAATCTGGCGCCGTCCGCTGTCGGAAATTTTACACAAACAAATAACCGGAAGTTTCTCAAAGGAACTCCTCCGATTACTTCCATGCCCTGTTTACCTTTGTCGAAAAACTTACATAGGGAAGATGTGGATTGGGAAATAATGCCACCCCTTCTCTTTTTAGAAAGGACATGCGAATGCAGGATTGGATCGACATTAGGTTCTGCCGCAAGCACAAACTGGATAATTGACCTTTCTGGCAAACCTTGTCTAAACAAGCCTTCAAGAGCTTTGGTCGTGTTTTCTCCTGCAAAAAACAGTGGAGAACATTCCCACATGAAGGCCGTTGAGTCATCCTGCAGCACATATTGATACGTATCAGGGTCATAGGCTACCCAAGGCAAAAAAGTGGATAATTTGTCTCTATTAACCATTTCCATCATGTCGCCATGTGTAGCCCCGCCATTGCTACCCATGATGTAATTTAGGGCCTTTTTCAGCATTTAATCTTCCTCCGTTGCCAACAGTGAATCTCCAAGCAACCACTTAGGTTCATCCACGAAAAAATAGACATGTCGAAGCATAAACAGTTCGTTAGAATCACCCTTGTACGGCAAAAGCAGAACCCTCATTGCTTGAGGAGGGGCGACAACAGGCATATTCGGTTCCTTGATAAGCGAATCGAACTTTTTATATAAAGATTCTTTGTAGTTGGTGTGGGCAAC
>JBGSQR010000515.1:0-7730 GCA_041737975.1 Geobacterales bacterium
AATTAGTACTCTACTGGCGGGATTTGATGATGGTCGAATCCTGCGCGAAGGTATTTCGATTCTTATCATGGGTAAACCAAATGCAGGCAAATCCAGTCTGTTAAATCGATTACTAAATGAAAACCGGGCAATTGTTACCCATCTGCCTGGAACTACCCGCGATATTATAGAGGAGACTGTTAACCTTGGTGGATTACCGGTAAGATTGCTTGATACTGCAGGTATCAGGCACACCGATGATGAAATTGAAAGAGAAGGTATCAAAAGGGCTTTAGATAAAATATCTGAAGCTGATATGGTTCTATTTGTTGTCGATACAGCGCGCCCTTTTGATGATGAAGATCAGATTATTCTTAATGCATTGTCTACCAGTACGGTTCTGTTAGTTAAGAACAAATGCGATCTGCCAACCGCTCTTTCCCTTCCTAAACAGTTTGAACACTTCAAGTCTGTTGAAATCTCAGCTAACTCCGGTGCCGGAGTTGACAACCTCAAGCAGGTCGTTCGAACAACTTTTCTCCATGATTCTACTCTGGACAACAGAGACTTTATTGCTATTTCCAGAGCGCGTCACAGAGATGCGCTCTATTCGGCAAATACTATTCTTGAACGGGTTTCAGTGTGCCTTAAAGGAAATGTTAGTTTAGAGTTGTTAGCGGTTGAATTAAGAGAGGCGCTTGCAGAAGTTGGGTCTGTAACAGGTGAATGTGCAAATGATGAGGTACTGGACTTAATCTTTTCTTCATTCTGCATTGGCAAATAAGTATTATGGTCTTGCAGGTTAATATGTTGATCCGTTCTTTTTACGAGTATTACATTTCATGAGGTTTAATTTGCCATGATGACATATGAAAAACATTTTGACGTAATTGTGGTTGGTGCCGGTCATGCCGGTTGTGAGGCTGCGTTGGCCGCAGCCCGTATGGGCTGTAGTACCCTTATGCTAACTATTAATCTTGATGCCATTGCTTTGATGTCTTGTAATCCTTCCATCGGTGGTCTGGCTAAAGGCCACCTGGTTAAAGAAATTGATGCTCTTGGTGGCGAGATGGGTAAGAATATTGATGCCACCGGCATACAGTTTCGTATATTGAACACACGTAAGGGGCCTGCTGTTCGCGCATCTCGTGCTCAGGCAGATAAGCAGCTTTATCGACTACGCATGAAGAGTGTACTTGAAAAACAGGATAACCTTCATTTAATGCAAGCAGAAGTTACTTCTCTATATTTTGAACAGGATGAGTTGAGAGGTGTTGATACTCGTTCTGGTATGCGCTTTACGGGTAAGACAGTTGTAGTTACAACCGGAACATTCATGCGTGGCTTGATTCATATCGGTCTCAATAATTACCCAGGAGGTCGTGCTGGAGATCTTCCTTCGCTCGGTTTGTCGGATCAGTTGAGGGAGATCGGTTTTGATGTAGGAAGGCTTAAAACGGGAACCCCTGCCCGCCTCGACGGGCGGACCATTGATTTTAGTAAGCTCGAACCACAATATGGGGATACCCCCCCTATCCCGTTTTCATTTTCTACTGATCGCATTACAATGCCGCAGGTCCCCTGTCATATAGCCTATACAAACAGCAGGTCTCATGACATCATTAGATCAGGTCTGGATCGATCACCTCTGTATGCCGGTGTTATTGAGGGCATTGGCCCCAGATATTGTCCGTCAATTGAAGACAAGGTTGTTCGGTTTCCCGAGAAAGAGCGGCATCAGACCTTTATTGAGCCTGAAGGACTTGATACCGTTGAGGTGTACCCCAGCGGCATGTCAACCTCACTTCCTATTGATATCCAGTTTGCCTTTTACCGGTCAATCGAGGGTCTTGAGCGCGTTGAGATTATGCGTCCGGCCTACGCAATTGAATATGATTATGTGAATCCGATTCAGCTTCACACTTCACTGGAAACCAAAAAGATCCGAAACCTTTACCATGCGGGACAGATTAACGGGACTTCCGGATACGAAGAAGCAGCAGCGCAAGGAATTATGGCCGGCATTAATGCCGCTTTGAGGGTCCGGGATAAGGAACCGCTGATTCTGACAAGAGATGAAGCATACATTGGAGTCATGATTGACGATCTGATTACTTTGGGAACTAAAGAACCTTACAGGATGTTTACATCCAGAGCGGAATATCGTTTACTGCTTCGCGAAGACAATGCGGATCTCAGGTTACGGGAAAAAGGTTTTGCTGTTGGTCTTGTTACTCAATCAGATTTCGATCTGTTTATACAAAAGAGGGAGCAGATTTCATCTGAGCAGGAACGGATAAAAACTACCCGCCTTTCGCTTAGCGAAAGCCAGCAGGCCGTATTAGCCTCCCATGGCGTTATGGATGTTCAGAAAGGCATTACTCTTGAGCAGTTACTTAAACGCCCTGAAATCACTTATTCCGAGTTGTCTGAGTTGGACAATGTTTCACGTGAAACATCTCCTGTTGTCAGGGATCAGGTTGAGATACAGGTAAAGTATAAAGGATATATTGATAGGCAGTTAGAACAGATAGAACGAGCATCGAAATTTGAAAGTACAAAACTACCGAAAGATTTTGACTATTCAATGGTTAATGGCCTTACCACAGAAGTAAGAGAAAAGCTGATAAAGTTCCGGCCTGATACATTAGGACAGGCTTCACGCATACCAGGCATGACGCCTGCGGCGATATCTGTTGTTTCAATAGCTTTAAGGGCGGGAAATCGCAAAATAGTTACCGAGACTGAGGCATGATAAAAAAGACAATTGAAAGTGGTGCGCGCGAGATTGGGATATGTGTTGGTAATGAAGTTCTCTGCAAGCTTGAAATTTACTCGCAGGAACTTTTAAAGTGGAACCGCAAAATTAATCTGACCGCAATTACAAATGAAAATGAAATTGCGATTAAGCATTTTATTGATGCGCTATACTTTGCTGTGCATGTCTCTGACAATGAACTTGTGTTGGATATTGGCTCTGGTGCTGGTGTGCCTGCAATTCCGCTAAAAATTGCAAGACCGTCTGTTAAAGTCGTATCTGTAGATGCAGTGTCTAAAAAAATACAGTTTCAAAAACATGTTGCCAGACTTTTGGAGTTAAATGAGTTTGATGCAATTCATGCTCGTATTGAAAGTATGCATAAAGAATTTGCAAAAAAGTTTGACGTGATAGCATCAAGGGCTTTTTCAAGCCTTGAACAGTTCGTAAAATTATCGGCACCACTCTTGGCAGATGGAGGTCGATTGATTGCCATGAAGGGACCTGCCTCTGCAGAGGAAATTTTAAGCTCTGAGAGTGCCTTAAAAAACCTTGGATTTCAGGTTGAAAAAACTATTAACTACGACTTGCCGTTTAATAATGGTAAACGCTGTCTGGTTGTTATAACATGTTGTAAATGCGTGTGAATTGATTGTCAGCTGGTTCGAGAACCAAAAATCGTTTTTAAGGCTGTTTTTGTAATAGTCCCTTATGGCGGTATTGGTTTTGGATGTTTGTGGTTTGTGGCTCAAATTTGAGCGCATGGCGAGCAATGTTGCTTTTTGATCGTAAAAAATGACAGATTGAAGTTGCAGACGTTTCAAATCTGAACTAAAGTGACAAAATTATCGTTGCATGGCTTGGCAGTCAGTTGAAATTTGAAATGAAAGAGACAATTGTGGAATTGGACAAAATTGTAAATATGGGACGGGTTGAAAGAGAAGAGGCCTTGAATTTACTTCTGCATGAAGATTTGTTAACTATCGGGGCTCGAGCTGATAAAATACGTCTTTCTCTTCACCAGGATAACCTGGTTACTTTTGTTGTTGACCGTAATATTAATTATACAAACGTATGTGATTCAAAATGTGACTTTTGTGCGTTTTATCGTGAAACAGGTGCAGAAGATGCCTATGTTCTGTCCGATCAAGCTATATATAATAAAATAGCAGAACTGGTTGACCTTGGCGGTACACAAATACTGATGCAGGGTGGTTTGAATCCTGCCTTGGAAATCATCTATTTTGAAAATCTGTTTAAAGAAATTAAGCTTAGATTTCCCATGATCCAGAACCACTCCCTTTCTCCCGCAGAAGTTATTTCAATCGCTAAAACATCCAGCCTTACAATTGATGAAGTTTTGATAAGACTAAAGGCTGCCGGGCTCGATTCAATTCCGGGTGGCGGCGCAGAAATACTTGACGATGAAGTGCGATTTTCTATCTCCCCCAAAAAAATCGGTTGGCGACAATGGGGTGATGTCATGCTCAAGGCAGCCGGTCTAGGGATGCCTACAACAGCAACCATGATGTTTGGAAGTCGTGAAACGCCGGAACATATCGTGGAACATCTTTTTAGAATACGTGATATGAAAGATGCCGGTGCATCCTTTACCGCTTTTATTCCATGGACATATCAGCCTGGTAATACCAAATTGGGTGGAACAACGGCTACAGGTGTGGAATATCTGAAAGTGCTGGCACTTTCCCGCATAGTTCTGGATAACATACCAAATATTCAGGCCAGCTGGGTTACTCAGGGTGCAAAAATGGCTCAGGTTGCTTTGATGTTTGGTGCCAATGACCTGGGTGGAACAATGCTGGAAGAAAACGTTGTAGCTGCAGCGGGCTGCAGCTTCAGCATGTCGCAGGAAGAGATGGTAGCCTTGATTACCAGCGCCGGATTCAGGGCTGCGCAGCGGAATACTTACTACACTAAGCTCAGGGAGTTTTCGGTTTGATAGAGAGTCTAAAGCAGACCGAAGTCTGCAAGATAATAACAGAATTTGACGAGCTTGCAGAAATTGCTGAGATCATTGGCCGGGAAACTGAAATCGCTGTTGATCTGGAAATGGATTCACTGCACAATTATTGTGAAAAGGTCTGTCTTATTCAGATTTCCACACGTACTCACAGCTGGCTGATTGATCCGCTGGCACTCAAAGATCTATCGCCATTGGCAGCCCCGTTTTCTAACCCGGATATTATTATTGTTATGCATGGTGCTGATTATGATATTCGCTCCATGCACCGGGATTTTGGTATAGAGGTCAACAATCTCTTCGATACAATGATCGCGTCACGCTTTATTGGCTTGACGGAATTTGGTCTGGCAGCCCTGCTCAAAAATCGATTCGGTATTGAGTTAAACAAGAAATTCCAAAAAGCAGACTGGAGCAAAAGGCCGCTCAGCGAAGAAATGTGCGCCTACGCAGTTGCTGATACGTCAGATCTTTTGCCTCTCTATGATCAACTTAAGGCAGAACTTGTGGAGAAAGGTCGTCTGGCCTGGCTGGAAGAAGAATGCCGTCTGGTATGTCAAGCACGGGTTTCAGAAAAAGAAGGGCCACTGTTTCTCTCCTTTAAAGGTGCCGGCAAGCTGAAGGGAAGAAATTTGGCCATCCTGGAAGAACTTCTGCAACTACGTGATAAGCAGGCAAAAGAAATGGACAGACCGGCGTTTAAGGTTATTTCTGGTGAAACTCTGCTTGAAGCTGCTGAAAAAAGGCCCCGTAGCCTAAGTGATCTCTTATTAATCAAAGGAATGACGCCAGGCCAGATACAGCGGCACGGGGATGCAATTTTGATGGCTGTTTCATCCGCAATGGCGATACCTGAAGAATTGCTTCCGCATATTCCACGCCAACACAGAGTTGAACCTGCTGAAGGAACAAAAGAACGAATCAAACAGTTGAAGGAATGGCGTCAGGAAAAAAGCCGCCTGCTTGGGCTTGAACCTGGCGTTTTGGCCCCGAACTGGCTCCTGGAGGGTGCAGCAGAGGCAAATCCTATAAAAGTTGATTCTCTTGGCGAAATTTCAGGCATGCGCAATTGGCAAATAGAGTTGTACGGTAAAGATTTACTGGCTGAACTTGCATTAGTCTAAGATGGAGCAGATGATGAATAAGCCGCATCGGATCGGTGTTAAAACTCTAGAATCGTTGCGTGTTTCTCGCAAATGACAGAAAAGTTAAGCGTTCAGAAAATGAACCAGAGCGGATTCACGCTACTTGAAATAATTGTAGTGCTGGCGATTGTTGCAATGTTGCTGGTTGTAGTTGTTCCCCGCCTGCCGTCCTCCGATAGCGAAAACCTCAAAATATCTGCCCGAACACTTGCATCAACTCTGAGATACATACAGGACCGGTCAGCAACTTCGAGAACAACCTATTTCATGGTTATTGAACCTGGTACTGATAGAATCAGGTTGCTGGAAGCCGCTGCAGATGGATCCGACAAAAGTCCCGATGACCCCTTGTTAAGGCAGCGGCCGATAAAAGAAGGAATACTGATCTCTGATGTCATGATACCAAGGCTTGGAAAAGTCAATGAAGGACAGCTTCGACTAACAATAGGGATGGGTGGTTTACGAGACTTCACTGTTTTTCATCTGCAATCGAAAGACAATAGCTATTGGACTGTAATGGCTTTTCCGTCCAGTGGCAAAGTCAAGATTTATGATGGTTATCAGGAGACACCGCTGTGAAATTAAACGGCAGGCAGGTGCCAGTATTGGAAGAGATGTTGCAAATTAAACTTTTGGAGGTTGTCAAAATCTCTCTTGTTGACTTGTCTTCCATTGGTACCAGAACCGAATGATACGCAACAAAACATATGGGTTCACACTGCTTGAAGTTATGGTGGCGCTGGCCATTATGGCAAGCGTTGTTGTAACTCTGCTGGGTGCGGTTAACTATCATCTGGGAATTATAGCCGGAGAACGAAGCAGCACGGAATTAACCATTTTTGCCAGATACCGGCTGACGGAATTGCTGCAGGGAACAATCCAGGAAAAGTCTGAAGGGACATTTGCTCCAACGCGACCTGAAATCAAGTGGAAATCGGAATTGACAGAAACGCAGCTGCCTGGCCTGAAAAAGCTGATTGTCCGTGTGCAACGGACCGGGGAAAAAGAGGAGGTAACGCTTGTCCGTTATATCCTCAAATAAAGGTCTTACTCTGTTGGAAGTGCTGGTTGCTGTTGTCCTGATCAGTATTCTGTCAGGTGTGCTCTACAGTAGCTATTTTGCGGTAGTCAGGGCCAGGGACAGGGCCGCCATGGGCATGGAAGCCAGAAGGGAGCTTGGTACCACACTAGACTTGCTGCGACGGGAAATAGCGGCGACACAGTTCAATCGTGATGATAAAAGCAAGAGTCTGCGGTTTGTAGTGGAAGACCGTGATAATTTTGGAAAGCCGGCCTCAACAATCGAATTTACCACAACAACACCGGCATTTGATTTCACGCGTAAGGAATCAGGTGTGTCGAATGTGCAGTATCGCATAGTAGAAAAAAATAAACAGTTCATGCTGACAAGACGTGAACAGGATATTTTTCACAACTCAGTGACGGCGGTTGCCTATCCGCAAATTGAGGTCTTAAACAGCTTCCTGGTGGAATGTTCCACTGACGGCACAAAATGGGTTAGAACCTGGGACACCGCATTAAATGGTGCTGTTCCGAAGTTTGTACGTATTACCGTACAGATTGCAGAGGACGGAAAACCGGTAGAGTTCTCCGTATTGTCATCACCAAAGGTAAACAGTCTATGATCGGGCGTAAAGGGTTCGCCCTGGTATTGACCCTTGTTATCACAGCGCTTATGGTGGCAGTGACAGCGGAATTGATCCACCAGGTGTATGTTGATACCTCGCTCAGTCGTGGTTTCAGGGATGGACAGCAAGCGTCTTTGCTGGCGGAATCGGGTATTGAGGGTGGCAAGAAACTGCTGCAGATGGCACTTTCCGGTCAGGGTGACAGCTCACTTTCGGAT
>JBGSQR010000526.1:0-11259 GCA_041737975.1 Geobacterales bacterium
TTGCCTGCACCATTACGGCCGATAAGACCCAAACAATCGCCCCTTTTGAGCTCGAAACTGACATCATTAACTGCCCAGAATTCATCAGGTCTTAATCCACCATTGCCGCCATGCCTTTGCCCCAACAGTTCTTTGCCCAGATCCTGCATGCCATACCAAAGAGAACGCTTTAGTTCGCGACAGAATTTTTTGGAAACGCCATCAACCTTGATCAATGTATCACTCATGTTTAAGCACTCATCCGCTCAATCAATATCGGCATCGCCAACCGGTAAACTCCCCATACCACAAAAAGTAAAAATACCGCGACAACATTTACCAACAGAAAAGATATAAGATATTCAGGTAAAAAACCAGTCAACCAGTCTCGGCTTGTAAGAATGACCGGGGTCAAAGGGTTATAAGTAAACACAGTGGCTGCCCATCCTTCCTTTGGCATGGGAAATACCACTGGTGTGACGAACATAAGGAACTGCATCAATAACGGTAAGGCCCGGCCAATATCATTATAAAGCAAGCCAACGGGGGTAATCAAAAGCCCAACTGTGGTGCCGATCAAGACCAGGGAAAGTATACCTAATGGAAAAAAGATGAGCCCCCATCCGAAGTTCACCTTAAAAACAATTAAAGCCCCCAACAAAAGAATAATTTTAATAGATGCATTGAACAATGTCTGGTATATACCGGACAGAATCAGTGCTTCTCGCGGAAAGTTAAGTTTAGAAAGCATACCCTTGGCTGCAATCGATTGCTGCAATGGGGCGTTTATAGCATCCATGAAAATTGCCCAAAGCATGGTCCCGGTAATAACATATACAGGATAAGAAAGAGAAGTACATGAAACTTTCACGATTCCAGAACTGTTCAGGAAAAGCCAGACAATAGTATTTGCTAACGGTAAAACAAATGCCCACAGAACGCCTAAAAAAGCCTGACGATATTGTGCCTTGATATCACGAACTGCCAGACGCCATGCAAGTTCTCTCCCGTCGATAAGATCAGAAAACATATCTTTAAGCATTTTTACAGGGCTGCAAAGAGATGAGTCTGGCGTATATACTTTAAGCTGCAATTGACTCATAAAAACCCTTTTATAGTTAAAATATGGAGACGACGATGCCCATATCAATCCTGGCCTGGCACATCAATTCTTTAATTAATTGACTTAGCATTGGTAACCAGCTTTATCAAACATATCGGTGATCTTAGATAACATATGAAGTGTCTGGCAATTATCAGCAGCAACATGCTTAACTTCTGCCAGAAGTCCATGGAACGGTCGCGGGAGCATGTACGTATCCGATACTTAAACAATGTTTCTGGAATCCGCACAATCTGTATACGGAGCCGGGCCATGGCAATCCAAAAATCCCAGTCCTCCCAACCAAACTTCATAACAGTACGATAGCCGCCTACGGCTTGCCAGTCACTTTTACGAAACACAGACGTTGCAAGAAGAATATTTTCACTGAGCAGACGCTCCATGGAAAAATCTGGAAAAGTTCGGACTCCCGATGCATCTCCGAACAGTTCAGCATCACAGCTGACAATACCTGTATCCGGGTTTTCCTCCAACACTCTGACTGCTTTTTCCAGGTAACTTGGCGCAATCAAGTCATCCGCGTCGAGTGTAAGAATATATCTGCCACGTGCTAACTTAATCCCGCTGTTACGTGCGGCCGCAACACCGCAATTCTCGGTTTTAAGTACTGTAAAACCTCTTCCTGAAAGCACATTTAGCTTTGAAATTGTGCCTGGGTCATCAGAACCATCATCAACAATTATTATTTCATAATCACCGAAAGTTTGAGCCAGTACCGACTCCACAGTCTCGTCAATATACACTCCCATGTTATAACACGCTATAATAACTGATAATATTGGCATTCCATTAATTAGCAACATATGCGTAACCAGATTGAAAAAATGCTGCCTTCATACCATTGGATCCAAGGCCTTAATAAAACAATCTGGATTGTCAATCCAACGAAGCGGTACATCGCCAAAAAAGGATGCCCATCCGGAAAATGAGCTTTGAGGACCATAAATTTCATCGCATTCGGCCAAAATATACATATCTTCTACCGCATTACCCGGGGCGCAAACATAATTGAATTCTGAAAACAATCCCCAATCCTGATGTTCGTTAGTTGAAATAATAAACTTAACAATACTATTTGGATGCATCTCGAGCACTTTCCTCATAATGCGTACATAGTCTGTCGAATTAAAGTAGTGTTTACCACTATTCCAGTTTTTATAATCACCTTGCCTGATGTGAACCCCCACGAGTATCTCATCAGCTTCTTTGACCTGCTCAATAAAGGATTTAACCTTATTTGCTATTCCATCAACTAAAGAAAAAAAACTTCTTATTTCGCTATCATGCTTCTTAACCAAGTTCCAGTTAATTATTGGCCAACCATCATAAATAATTACATTATTCTCTATACACATTTCAGCAATTGCAGAATCAATAAGTCTTACATGTCGATTATCATCAGTTTCCACCAAAGACAGTAGCTTATTGTTATTACTAATTAATCCCAGATTAATCAGCATTGTTATTACGTTTCTTAACAAGCGAGATAAAATATTATTTATTCTTAAAACGTTACAACAGGTACCCATAAAATATTTGGAATACTCATCAAAAGACAAATCTAAAATTTTAATATTATGTTCAAGGGCAAAAGAAATGTAGACTCTCAGATAAGCAAGTCGGTTTCCAAGTTGACCGTATTTATGGGCAATTATTATCAATTCATCACCCCTGATATCTCACACTCATAAGGTTGGGAATAAATTTGAGCCAGTAATACAACAGATGCAGAGCCTTCTGCAAAGGTTTACCCTGTAAATAACGACAACGTACCTGAAATTCTTCCTTAAAAGCTTTATCAACATATTTCAATGAAGTGCTTTCTGGATGAATCCTGAAACAAGCTAACGTCTGATACAATAAATATGGATTGGATCTCCTGCCAAGTCGAAGCCACAGATCGTAGTCCATGGTATAGTGCAGACGGATATCAAATCCGCCAACAGATTCAAGTACACTTTTTCTGACAAATGTTGCCGGATGAAAGAGAATATTGCCACGCAAAAGCCTCTGATAAGACCAACTGCGAACAGGATAACTTTTGATAGGTCGTCCGGCACTATTAACAAAAAGAACACCTCCAGTCAGCCATTCAATTTGAGGCTGTGTTGCAAATATTCCTGCGACACTATTCAAAACATTATTACAAGCATAAAAATCATCTGCATGTAAAAAAGAAATGATTTCACCTGTCGCTAAAGATAAACCCTTGTTCATGGCATCACTGATACCGCTATCCGGCCCACTTGTCCAGCGCATCTTACGATTTATTTCGGCAAAACTTTTGACTATTAAAACGGTATTATCACTGGAACCGCCGTCGACAACTATATGTTCCACATCGGGCCAATTTTGGTCTGCAACAGACTGAAGCTGTTGTTCAATATACTTTTCAGCATTCAGACATATTGTAACCACAGATATCTTCATCTTCCGATTTCCTTGCAGTTTCCGCCATGTATCATCAAATTCATAATCATGACAGCCCGTTTGAACTTGCCACAAAGGACGCGCAGCAGAATTTCCCCCAACAACACTAAATAAATAGTCGGCAGAGTTACTGGATAATGACGCTTTGCAAAAAGGATACGGTTGCGAATATTGTAAAAATCACATAACAAGCTTTTGTTGGCCGGATTGCTACTGGTACCAATACTGCTTCCGACTTTGTGGTAAACTACGCTCTGTGGAGCATATCCTAAAGTGAAACGTCCAGATGCTCGAATAGCCCAGTCAGCTTCTTCAAAATAAAGGAAGTAATCCTCGCACATCAATCCGACCGCATCAATAAACCGTTGCGATACAAGCATTGATGCACCTTCAATATAATTCATACGGGACTCGGCACGCTCGTGGTTAATTTCCTTGTTGCGCCAGGAAAATCGACCATAGTGCAAGGGCAGCCCGAGCCATTGACAATAGTGTCCACCTCCTAGGGCCTGAATCCGTTCACGATCATGATATAGGCGTATGGTTGATCCACACATACCAATTGTCGGGTTTTCTTGCATCCGGTTAATTAAATGTGTCAATGCTTGAGCATCCACAGCAGTATCATTGTTAAGCAACCAAAAAAAGCCAACATCAGTCCGTGCAAGTCCATATCGCAGCCCCACGTTGTTTCCACCGGCAAATCCCAGGTTTTCTTCATTCCGGATCAGAGTCAGCTTTGGATCTGTATCCCGGTTGCCACCGGATTCGGCATCGATACGACTGTATTCGATAAAACTCACAGCATTATGATCAGCCCATATTCTGATCCTATAAAGAGAATCATCGGTAGAGCCGTTGTCGCAAATCACTATTCTGAAATCCGTGTAATCAAGCAGCAGAAGGCTTTCCAAACACTCAATAGTATCGCGCCAGCCATTCCAGTTAACCAGAATAATGATAACCCTATTCACCGGTAGATGCTCCAAAGAATCATCAGGAGCCACACCAGTGATACAACAAGGAGTATCCAATCCTTAAGCAGAGACTCCGTGGGATCACCATTCTCACCGGAACTGACCCGCATAATATAGCGAAGAAGCCCGAACAGACAGAGTGGAACCGTAAATATTAACCTGGGCTTGTTCAACACATACATGGCATAGGTAACCAGCACAGCACCACCGGTCATATACATGGTCCCGGCAAGAAAACCGGATGGATAGCTAGCCAGACTAATTCGATGCATTCCAGCAGTTTCACCCAGAGACAGTGACTCGCTCAAACGCTTACCTGTGCTGAGAAAAACTGCCAGCAGAAAAACCGTCAGGAACAGCCATGGTGAGATTGGGATATGAAACAACTCACCGCCGACTTGGAGGCGAATCAGAAATCCGGCCGATATAAAGAATAGGTCAACTACCGGAACGCTTTTAAACACAAGACTATATAGGAGAGAAATGACTGTATACCCCAGAAGGAGTGGCAGAATTTCGACAGAAAACAGTCCTGCCAATAATAGACCAGAAACAAGCAGTAAGGCTGCATAAATTGATGCCACACGGGTACCAACGGCTCCCGACGGAAGAGCTCGCAAACGTTTTTTAGGATGTAGAGTGTCCCGTTCAAGGTCAAGAAGATCATTAAAAATATATCCTGCGCTGGAGACCAGACAAAACGCACAAAATGTCAATCCTACCTTGACTGTGATATCCGGCAGCAGCATCTGTCCCGACAGAAAAGGCGGAAAGAAAATCATCAGATTCTTTAGCCATTGGGCAGGTCGCAGCATTGTCAAGTAAGGCATGATCATTATTTGCTTTTCATTTTTTGGAGATAGGTCACAATTGCACCACGATAATGTGCATCTGCTGGAGCATCTATGTATGAACGACGAAAGAAATTTGCTGCCTTGGTTTCATCTCCAATAATCAATGATATTTGCCCACTTCTGTAAAGCCAGAAAGGATCATAGCGTTTAATATTAAGCATATTTAACGTATCCAATAAGTCCTCAGCTAGCAAAATTTTGTCAGTTCCATAAAGCAGATTCATTCTCTGCCCATCGGCTTTATAGAGTAGTTCTAAAAAATCGGCAGGAGCTTCATTTTTATCTTTAAACAGCTGAAAAAAATTATTTCTAACACCGATATAATTGCCTTTGGCATGTTGTACTATCATCAGATTAGCCTTGATCATCAGATGCATAGATGTACGTTTATTCAATCTTTCAGCATTTTTAAATGCCTCATCAGCACTATTTATTTCACCATTCTTTAGCAGAATACCACCTAATTCGTTATACAACGAGCCGAAGGTAGGAGATTTTTCAATGGCATCCCGATAAAATAATAACTTATTACTCCAAAGTTTTACACGATGTATACTAATTGCTGTAAAACCAACTAATAAACAAATAATTAGTATCTGAAAAAATCTCTTTTCTTTGTTAAAATTTGATTGAATTAATATTGAAAACCCAATTGTGCAAAAGGCAAGAGGCAGATACATATAACGTTCAGCGAAAGGTGTCCATGCAATCTTTGTCACGGCAACAAAGACGGCGGGCAGAACAAGTAGTAAAGCTGAAAAAAGAAATATTCCAGCTTGACGGTTATTTTTAAAGATAAAAAACAAGGTTGGGAAAAGTAACGTTCCAATTAATCCATATATTGGAGGCACATCAGTAATTGCAAAACTTAGCGGAACAGGAAAAATAATTTTTTTTACATAAAAACCACATGCGATTAGACCATCCCAAATCATTTTCCCAAAATGAATATCACCCAAAGCACATAACTTACTCAAACTATTTATACTACTTCTAAAATACAGGATAAAAATAAAAAGTAAAAACACAGGGCATATAAGATAACCTGCCATTTTTAAACGTTCTCTAAATAAAGCTGTTCCAGGCCATGTTAATACCATAAAAAAGGCAACAGCATATGCTGCAAGTGCAGTTTCTTTCGTCAGAAGAGCGCATACAAACAAAACCACTGCAAGAATAAAGTCAAATAAATTTGGCTTTTCAATCCATTTGAGCCAGATAAAACAGGCAGACAGTACAAACAGTGTCAGCAGTGGGTCGGTCCTTCCAGCAATCCAGGCTACCGCTTCGACATTAAGTGGGTGTACTGCAAAGAGAAGCGAAGCCAATAAAGGAAGTAAATATGTTTTATTGTTACAATTATTGGAAAACCTAAAGGCTAAAAAAAACACAAGAATACTATTACAGCAATGCATTATTACATTTTCAAGATGCATGACGGCAGGTGACATGTCCCAAAATTTATTATCAAGCCAATAAGACAACTCAATCAACGGTCGATAGTAATAACCGTTTCCAGGTAACAATATTTTAAGTAGAGGAGGAGATGAAGAATATAAAGAATAGATACCAGGATCGTCTACGGTATGAATGCCACTAAGCATAGCTGGATAATACACAGCAAAAACAGCTGTTATTAAAATAACCAGAACAGGAATTAAATCTTGTTTTAGTTTGCTATTTCGCCACAATTTCAAGAAAAAATGCCTCCATATTTTTACGTCTCGGCTCTATTTTTTCAATCAATTGATTTTGACTTATTGTCTGTTGTATAAAAGATTGTAAATCACTAACTCCTACGAAACTTTCATCCCTGTTTTTTCCATTTGTGCTGACAGTAACAGAGTATCCTTCAGCCCCAAGCTCCAAAATATTCTCGACGCTATCAACCAAAAGTAATTCACCTTTATTAATAACTGCTACGCGATCACATACTTTTTCTATATCATCTGTAATATGAGTGCTAAAAAAAACACATTTACCACGTGCTTTTAGATCTGAAATAATATCTTTAACAAGCGCGCGCCCAATAGGATCCAGACCACTCATAGGCTCATCCAAAACATAAACGTCAGGATCATGAAACAAGGCCTGTGCTAAACCTACGCGCTGTACCATCCCCTTGCTGTAGCTTCGAATAGGCCGTTTACGGGCATCCCATAATTCCATTAACTTAAGTATCTCTTCGGAACGCATATTCAGCAACGAAGCTGACATATTAAAAGACCTGCCTACAAATTTCAAATATTCCTCAGCAGTCAAATAGTCATAAAAAGAAGGATTTTCTGGTAAAAAACCTACACTCATTCGAGCTTTTGTATTCCCAACAAACTCGCCCATAATTGATGCTGTACCACTTGTTGGGCGAATTAAGCCCATCAAGCACTTTATAGTCGTACTCTTTCCTGCTCCGTTAGGACCTAAAAAACCAAATATTTCACCTGGTTTAACTGAAAAAGAAACAGATTTGAGTGCTTTTACCTTAATTAGCTTCTTACCGGTAAACTCTTTGCATAATTTTTCAACATAAATAGCATTCATATTCACCTAAAGATTTAAATTTGTGTTTTTATCTAAATACTAAAAAACTTATGTATATTATTTAATGATATTAAAAGCGAATTTACTGGTAGTTGCAACACTACCATCTTGCTTTAGATAAAATGAGCCGCCATAAGGGTCAATCGGAACAGAATTCAAAAAACCGGCTTCAATCAAAACTTTAATTGAAGCCGGTAGAGCTCCAAACGACTTCAAATACTTATTTCGAGCATTTTCAATACGTAATACTTCATAGAACGCATTAAGTCGTGTCTCATAAGATAATTTTATTGAATTATTTTTTTCAGCCTTTAACATTCCAGTCAAATATGTAATTGCTAACTCTGTCTGTCCGACTTCTTGCAAATATCGGCTGGCTAGTGCTATATGAAGGTCAGACCCATTTAGTTCTCCAGCCTTTTGATAGTATTTAGCCGCTGCTTTATAGTCTTTAAGAAAGTAAGCATTGTTAAAGGCAGCAAAATAAGGCAACTGCCAATCCCAATCCCTGTAAGTCATACCGTATTCCAATAAATCATTAGCTACTTTAAACTGATGAGCATCCCAAGTCAAAAAACCTTGGGCTAAATAATAAATATCCATATTATAAGGATCAAGCTTAGCAGCCCCATGCAGCAGGCGTGACATTCCCTGCAAATCCGTTCCATCGGAAATAACTCGCCCAACCTGTGCATTAGCCAAAACGCCACCGTAGTACATCATAACTTTAAAAACTAGTGATGCTCCAACAAGCTCTTTCTGGTCTGCACTCAATGGTTTCAATAATTTAATGCTTAGAACACTGCCTAACTTCTCTTCAATCGGCTTATTGGACATGTAAGAGGTAAATGGACCAATAGTTAGGAGATAAAGAAGTAAACCTGTCAACATTACACTGAAAGGTATTCGGTTGCTCACTTCATCTCCCTCTGGTTAAAAAGAAGAGTAGAACTACCTAGCAAAATTGCAGTATAGGCACAAAAATATACAAGTGTAAGAACTATGCCGTTATGACTCGGAACAATGCTATAAATAGCATTAACCTTAAGATCAAACCCAGCCAGATTTGGCAGCAAATAATATATCATTGAAACAATTGGTTTCATAACTGGAGATATTGCCTGTGAACCTTCAGGTGAATTTACATACTCATACACTTGTTGAGAAACACCACTGGCAATAAAAATACAAATAGTACCAAAAATAGGCAGAAAAAATGATGTGCTAACAGTAGATAAAAACATGGCCACACCCAACATAATAATGTACTTAAGTGTGGCAAATAAAATTGCCAATATTAATAGATTCCAAACAATTAAACGATCAGAGGGATATATGCCAGAAGAAAATTTGATCATCAAGCAGGCCACACCACCAAGAACTATGGAGGTTAAGGAGAGAAAAATGGCTATACCTAAAAAACGGCCTAAAAAATATGAGCTTCGACTAATTGGCAGACTTAGAACACTATAGGTATATCTTCTTTCCATATCTTTCCAGATCGAAGTAGCACCGAGAAAAACAGACAATAAAAGAAGAATAAACGAAATCAAAGAAAGAGAAAGAGTGATAGATAGTTCTGTCACTTGGCGCATGGAAAGCGATGCTGCTGAAGGAATAAATAACAAAAGAATTCCAAGAGCAATAATACCATGAAAAACACGATCTCTAATAATCCCAATCAAAGTAATTTGAATGATGTTTAGCATAATTGTAATTACTCCCTGCTAACAACTTAAAACACAGAAACAAAATAAGTGCCAAAAATGCAAAAAAAGCGGGATGTCGTAACATCCCGCTTTTAAAAAAAAGACTAATTCTAAACAATTACATGGCAGTCCACGTAGCGAATGAAGTGTTATCAGCAGCTGATGGAGCAGTCAAAGCAGCTGTCCCGATTTCTGACTTGTACATTGCTGTAGAATCATGAGCAGTACCATAGGCAGTTGTTCCACTGTTATGCTTACCATTAATCGCATATCCAGTACTAGTGTAAGTTGCCCCAGATTTTACACCTTTGGACATCTTACCAATCAGTGTAGAGGCAGCTGCATCAGCGGCATTAGTTGTGCTTGAACCACCATAAATCTGAAGACCATCAGTAGTTGTAACGCTTCCAGAAGATAATGCAGCTCCAAAAGCTATACCAGAAGTGATTAAAGTTAAACAAACTGTCATCGCAAATATCTTTTTCATATGTAACTCCTTAAGTTAATGTAATTATCGAGCATCAAGTGCAACAGGATAAGCCTGGCGATCAGCCATGTATGCTTCCATACCGGTTTTCATGTTTTTTACATCACTGTTTGAGGCTGAGTTATAAGCCTTTGCACGATAAGCCGAAAACTGAGGAATAGCAATTGCTGCCAGGATGCCGATGATCGCAACAACGATCAACAGCTCGATCAGGGTGAAGCCTTTTCTGTTACGTAATTTGTTAAGCATGTTATTCTCCTTTCATTTGTTTGTTGCTGATATTGATCAGTTCCAATTAATTTCTTGTTTATTACAGTAGCAAATTACAGGCCATTGTCAAGCCAAGACTTAACTAGCTATGATCCTTTGCTATTTTTTTTCATAGTTACTAAATTTATGCCAAAACTACAACCATATGTCACTCTCAACTGACAATTTATGTCACTCATCACCCGTATCCAAACCAAACTTGGCCAACCTGTACCTGAATGACCTAAACGACATGCCCAGCAGCTCTCCTGCTTTCTTCTTCGCCCCACCGGTTTTTTCCAATGCTTTCAGCAGATATTGTTTTTCCAGGTTTTCCAATAGTGGTTCCAGCTCCATGCCTTCATCCGGAATATTTACTTCAGTACATAATGATGATGAATAAACCGCTTTTACCTGAGCTGGAAGATTACATTCGGTAATTATTGAAGAGTCAAGTATCAGGCTGCGTTCAACCAGATTTTCCAGTTCCCGGATATTCCCTGGAAAGGAGTAATTCATCAATGCTTTGAGGGCTCCGGTGGTGATCACATCACATTGAGGTTCTGAGTTGCTGTACTTTCTGAAAAAGTGTTCGATTAAAATTGGAATGTCTTCTATCCGTTCACGCAGAGCCGGGAGATTAATTTGTACAACATTGACGCGATAGAATAAATCCTCTCTGAAAGCACCTGCCTTGACATGGCCAAGCAGGTCACGATTTGAGGCGGTCAGGATTCTTACATCGGTTTTTTGAACCTGCGTCCCGCCGACACGTCTGAATTCTCTTTCCTGGAGGACTCGCAATAGTTTTGTCTGCATCAACAGCGGCAGTTCGCTGATCTCGTCCAGAAAAAGAGTCCCCCCTTCCCCTTGCTCGAATAAACCGGCTCTGTCTGCCACTGCACCAGTA
>JBGSQR010000558.1:0-5551 GCA_041737975.1 Geobacterales bacterium
CAGGAAGTGCATCTCGATCTTGATGATGCCGTCGCCGGAGCAGGCCTCGCAGCGTCCACCCTTGACATTGAAAGAGTAGCGCCCCGGCTTGTAACCGCGCAGTTTGGATTCCGGCAGACCGGCGAACAGGTCGCGGATATCGCCGAAAACTCCGGTATAGGTGGCCGGATTGCTTCGCGGCGTGCGACCAATGGGTGACTGGTCGATGTTGATGACCTTGTCCAGGTATTCCAGGCCGGAAATGTCGGTGACTGCACCGGCCTTTTCACGGCTGCGATAGAGTCGCTGGCTGAGGACTTTGTGGAGCGTGTCGATCACCAGGGTTGATTTGCCGGAACCGGAAACGCCGGTGACACAGGTCATGACCCCCAGCGGGATATCGACGGTCACGTCTTTCAGATTGTTTTCCCTGGCGCCTGTAATGCGCAACTGTTTGGTGGCCTTGCGCCGTTTTTTGTTGTAGGGGATGGTCAGCTCACCGGACAGATAACGGCCAGTCAGGGATCTGGGGTTGCGCATGACCTCTTCAGGCGTTCCCTGGGCAACTACCTCACCGCCATGTACACCGGCACCCGGTCCCATATCGATGACATGGTCCGCATCCATGATGGTCTCTTCGTCATGCTCCACGACCAGAACCGTGTTGCCCAGATCGCGCAGACGTTTGAGTGTGGTCAGTAGACGCCCGTTGTCACGCTGATGCAGGCCGATGGAAGGCTCGTCCAGAATATAGAGTACGCCTACCAGGCTGGAACCAATCTGGGTGGCCAGGCGGATGCGCTGCCCTTCGCCGCCGGAAAGGGTGCCGGAGGTGCGGTCCAGGGAAAGGTAGTCAAGACCCACATTGACCAGGAAAGAGAGGCGCTCGCGGATCTCTTTGAGAATGCGCCGGGCGATTTCACGTTCTTTGTCAGTCAGCTCCAGCTCTTCAAAAAAACGCAGGCCGTCACGAATGGCAAAGGCGGTCACATCCCGGATGGTCAATCCACCGACCATGACGTGTAGCGCTTCCGGTTTGAGGCGCGCACCATGGCAGGTAGGGCAGGGCATGACATTCATATATTTTTCCAGTTCTTCCCTGGCGGCATCGGATTCGGTTTCACGCCACCTGCGCTGCAGGTTGTTCAGTACACCTTCAAATTCTTTCTGGTAGGTATGGCGACGATCGCCGTCCTCCTCCCACCAGAATTCGATTTTTTCGCCTTTGGAGCCGTTCAGGATTACATCCCGGACAGATTCCGGCAGTTCTTTGAACTGCATGCGGATGTCAAATTTATACGCCTTTGCCAGTGCATCCAGAATCATGTGGAACCAGCCTGAGAGACGTTTTTCCCATGGAGCAATTGCTCCTTCACGCAGGGAAAGCTCCTGGTTTGGTACTACCAGATCGGCGTCGAAATACATGCGGGTACCGAGCCCGGTGCAGTCCGGACAGGCACCGTGCGGGTTGTTGAACGAAAACAGGCGCGGGGTTATCTCCTGGTAGGAAATTCCGCATTCCACGCAGGCCAGTTTTTCCGAGAAGATCAGAGTCTGGGCTTCTGGTTCCTTTTTTGCTTTTTTCTTTCCCTGTGTAGGCTCTTCCGGGTGACCTTCTGTTTGTAAACTGTCCTGTGGTACAAGTACTTCTACCTTGACCAGGCCTTCGGCATGGTGCAGGGCGGTTTCCAGAGAGTCAGCCAGCCGTCGCTGCACTCCTTCCTTGGAAACGATCCTGTCGACAACAATGTCGATATCGTGTTTTTTCTTTTTATCCAGTTCGATTTCTTCCGCAAGTTCATACGGTTTGCCGTCGATGACAACCCGCGTAAACCCCTCTTTCCGCAACTGGTTCAACTCTTTTTTGTATTCACCTTTGCGACCGCGGATCATGGGGGCCAGCAGAGTAAGTTTTGTCCCGATAGGCAGGGTCATCAGGTGGTCAACCATCTGGGAGACAGTCTGAGAGGTGATTTCCTTGTTGCAGGAGGTACAGTGCGGACGTCCGACACGGGCAAATAACAGACGCAGATAGTCGTAAATCTCTGTGACGGTTCCAACGGTGGAACGCGGGTTTTTGCTGGTGGTTTTCTGTTCGATGGAGATGGCAGGGGAAAGTCCTTCAATGGACTCCACATCCGGTTTTTCCATCTGCTCCAGAAATTGGCGTGCATAGGCCGAAAGCGATTCTACGTAACGTCTCTGTCCTTCAGCGTAGATTGTATCAAAAGCCAGAGTCGATTTACCTGAACCGGACAGGCCGGTGATAACAACCAGCTGGTCTCTGGGGATTTCCACATCAATGCACTTGAGATTATGCTCGCAAGCGCCTTTAACCTTTATACTTGTATGTGCCATTATTCTCTCTTGTAGTAGGTGAGTTGTTCTAAACTTAATCGGTTAAGAATATCCGCATGGGGCTGGAAATGCAAGTGGGTTGAAGAGTTGGCTGTAACTGTCTTATCTGCAAACGCCATAATAAAATTATTTTACTTGTCTTTATCCTGTTTGTTAGAGTACCTGAATGTAAACAGAAGGATGCTGTTTAAGATGCTTGATTATTTTGTAAGTATAAGAGGGGTAAAAAATGAACTATCGCCAGATCGCCAAAGGACTATTGCAGGAACATCCCCAGACAATTGCAGTGGCCTTGGCCAGGCTGGAGCCGGAGCATTCCAGTGAAATTATCAAGCTGCTGCCTTCCTTTATTCAGGTCGATCTGCTCAGCCGGATTGTAAAGATTGATCAGCTGTCTGATGAGGTGCTTGAGGAAGTTGATATTTTGTTGAATTCGCTTTTGAAACGTCGTTGATAAGGAAGTTTTTTTGCCGGGCAGGTACTTTCAAAGTATTGCAGATTAATAACTAAACCCATTCCTCAACATCCGCTCAATCTCTTCCGGTGCCACCGGTCTGCTGAAGAAAAATCCCTGCATTTCGTCGCAATCATGGAAGGAGAGGAAGTCAACCTGGGCTTGAGTTTCAACTCCCTCGGCAATAACACTGAGTTTTAGGGTTTTTGCCATAGTGATGATGATTTCTGCAATAGCTGCGTCATCGGGATTTGTGGAGATGTCTGTTACAAAAGAACGGTCGATTTTCAGGCGGGTAATGGGGAAGTGTTTCAGATAGGAAAGGGAGGAATAACCGGTGCCGAAATCGTCAATAGCCAGGTCTATCCCCATTCCTTTAAGTTTGTTTAAAATGCTGATGTTTGTTTCAGCATTCTTCATGATGGTACTTTCGGTTATTTCCAGTTCCAGCCATTGCGGGGCCAGGCCTGTTTCCAGCAGTGTGGTTGCAATGGTCTCATCCAGGCCGCTTTGGGCAAACTGACGTGCCGACAGATTGACTGCAATTCTTACCGGAGGCAGCCCCTTGTTCTGCCAGTTTTTGTTCTGACGACAGGCTGTCTGTATGACCCATTCTCCAATAGGTACAATATAACCAGTTTCCTCAGCCAGATAGATGAATTTGTCCGGTGCAATGACGCCAAGTTCCGGATGATTCCAGCGCAGTAATGCTTCAACGCCAACAATAGTTCCTGTTCTGTCATTTACCTGGGGTTGGTAGAGCAGGAAGAACTCTTCACGTTCCAGTGCTTTACGCATGGTTATTTCCAGTTTCATGCGATGCAGCACCCGGGTATTCATTTCGTCTGAAAAAAACTGGAAGTTGTTGCGGTTGAATTCCTTGGCCTGGTACATGGCCAGGTCGGAATGTTTTAGTAGTGTGTGGCTGTCTTCACCATCCATGGGGTAGACTGCGATACCGATGCTGGCGGTGGTGTAGATTTCGTGGCTTTCAATGAAGAACGGTTCGTAAACCAGTGCCAGAATTTTTTTGGCAGTTGAGCTGATAGTTTCTACATCGGTGACACCTGCCAGGATAATGACAAATTCATCGCCACCCAGACGAGCCAGGGTGTCGCTCTCCTGTACGCAGGCCTTCAGTCTGCTGGCAATTTTCTGCAGTAAAACATCTCCAACACGGTGTCCCAGAGTTTCGTTAACTCCTTTAAATCGGTCTAGGTCCAGATAGAGTACACCTACCATTTGATGGTCGCGGTTTGCCTGAGCCATTGTAAGTGTAAGGCGGTCGTGAAGTAGGTTACGGTTCGGTAGGGAGGTCAGTCGGTCATAGCTGATCAGCTGCTGGATTTCACTTTCAGCTTTAATTCGGGCTGTTATGTCCAGGGTTGTTCCTGAAAACAGGCGGATTTTGCCATTTTCGCCGGTTTGCATTTCGCCCAGGCTGCTGATGACTATTTCACCGTCTGCAGGAGAGTTGATGCGGACGCTTATGTTGAAAGGACGACCGTTTCTGGCTGAATCAAAGAAGGCTTTGCGAAGAGCCGACCGGTCATAACTGTTTACATGGTTGAAAATCCACTTCAGCTGCACCTGAACATGTTCTTCTTTGGATATGCCGAAAATCCGATACAATTCGTCAGAAAAATAAATTTCACCGGTAGTAAAATCCCATTCCCAGCTGCCCATACGGGCGATACTCTGAGCACGTGAAAGTCTGTTTTCGCTCTGGCGCAGCGAAACTTCGGCCTTTTGCAAACGTTCTCTTGTTTCAGTTTCGTGAAGCGCCCGGGTGACGACCATGGGCAGTCGACTCAGGAAGGTGGTGTCTTTGATCATGTAGTCACAGGCACCGGTTCTCATCATCTGCACCGCCAGATTGGTGTCATCCAGACCTGTTACCATGATAAACGGAGTTGTACAGCCAAGTTCCCACATTCTGTCAATGAAAGCGGCACCATTCATATCAGGCAGGGTATAGTCCAGAATAATCAGGTCGGCACTGTTGGATGCCAGCCAGGTCAGGGCTTTGCTGCCGTTGGAGATGCTGTGACAGCTGTAACACTCATCTTCGAGAGTTGATGAAATCAGCTCGGAAAAAGCTTCGTCATCCTCGATGATCAGGATTTGTGTGTTTTTATCTGTTTGCTGTCTGGGATCAGTCACATGGATCTTTCGCTTAACTGTATTTGTGCCGGCAAAAAATGAAGTACTAATTATCCGCCAGGTTCCGTACTCGATATCCAAGAATATTACGCTGGCGAACGCGTGCGATGGCCAGAGAGTTTTCCGGTACTTCAGCCGTGACAGTGGTGCCCGCTGCAACCAGAGAATTGGCGCCCACTGTAACAGGTGCAACCAGTTGCACATCGCTGCCGATAAAAGCGCCGTTTCCGATAATGGTTTTGAACTTGTTGACACCATCATAGTTGCAAGTGATCGTACCGCAGCCGATATTGACATCTTGCCCGATTTCAGCATCGCCCAGGTAGGACAGGTGAGAGGCTTTGGAACCTTCACCCATGACGGTTTTCTTGGTTTCAACAAAATTGCCTATTTTAACATGTGAATGCAGGATAGAGCCTGGCCGCAGGTGGGCCATGGGGCCGACGGTGACCTCTTCATGCAGTTCTGCATTGTCCAGCATGCAGTTGGCTTTGATGTGGCAGCCTGACCCGATCCGGCTTTTGTTGATAGTGGAGCCTGTTTCAATTGTGCAGTCGCTGCCGATGGTTGTGCCGCCGGTAATTCTGCAGTTAGGGT
>JBGSQR010000565.1:0-5286 GCA_041737975.1 Geobacterales bacterium
GAGCTATCGTATTATCAGGACTGGAATCAGAGCATCCTGCAAGTAGAGTCAGGATAAGAACCAGAAAAAACGACTGTAATACGGGAATTCTGTTCATGTTGATCACCCTCCCGCCTGTTTTACCGATTAATTCAGAAAATCTAACTTGTACCGGTCAAACTCCTGCGGAACCACTCAGGGGTTGACAGTGACCGCCAGCTCAGAGGAAGTGGCTCCGGAACTGTTTGATGCACCCAGGACCACTTTATAGACACCACTAATAGTCGGCGTTCCAGAGATAACTCCACTCGAAGTGTCAAGTTGCAGGCCATCGGGCAGAATCGTTGAGGTGTACGCCGTCGCCGCATTGATCGTTGTAATTTGATATGTAAAGGGACTGCCGACTGTCCCGCTAAACCTGTTGGTACTGGTGATCAACGGATACTGTACGTTCTGCTGCTGCAGATAGGCCTGTACCCTCAGCCTGACATTATTGCGAATGTTCAGCCAAAAAAGAGCATAGTCATAGGAATGGTAGATGTGAGGGTCCCTGCCGGATATGGGTGCAAATAATATGGATGGCAGCGGCAGCGGACTGACGCTCAGGTAACCGTTCAGGTTTTGGGCATTGACGACCCCCGCATACAGTCCGGTAAAATCAGTGGCAGCGACACCCAATGGCAATGTCCCCAGGTTCAGTGCGGGATCGACCACGCCCGGGTCAGTTGTCCAGGTAAGCGGGTTGACGTTATAAAGGACTTCTCCATTGACCGGAAAGACCCAGCGCTGAAGTTGCCCGCTCCAATACACATCCGTCGCGTTCCATTGGGCAATTATCTCTGCGCTGACACCCTCGCCAAAGGACTGCCATACGGCAATACAACCGGTCTGAGCGGCACTGGTACAGGGGAGAATCTTCTGAGGTCCACCAAGATCACTATCAAACCACGTATAGGGTGTGGGCTGTCCAGGTGTCCACGCAGCTACGAACCGGGACTGAACAGGCGTGTTGTAAACCTCCTCCATAATAAGACGTCTTGCATGGTCGGTTCCCTGGCTGTGAGCTCCGATAATAAAGGGACGGCCATTGTTGTAATTTTTCAGGTAATGGCGAAAGGCACTCTTGACATCATTATAGGCAAACGTCAATGCGTACTGGAAGTTGGGCGAATCACCCAGTTCATACAGTGGAAGCGCCATTTGCCGATACTTGGGGGCATAGATCTTGCCCATGGCATTGTATACCGTGGCCTGTTCCATTGTTACGAGCATGGAAATTGTATTTGAATCCTCAAGTCCGCAGTTGAGAACATCTGTTTTGATACAATTCGTTGGGTGAATATAGAAAACGTCCACAGGAGCGGTAGACTCAAGGCTGGACAACCCGGATCCAAACGGTGTGGATAAGGCTGTGCTCACTATACCGGGGAGAGCCAGCCATGACTGTGGTGAGCTGTAGTCAACCGAGTTCGAACTACTGCTGCTACTATCACCTGAACAACCGACACAAATGAGCGCAATAAATCCCATGAAACCTAAAAACGTTTTTTTCATAAATCCGCCTTTCTGATGTCAGGATTAGTAGTTTTCTAAAGAATCAGGCCAGGAAACCGCTTTCATTTTTTGAATCCATACTATATGCCCAGGAACTTGTTAACCCTGTTTTGTGCATTTGCACGCAGGTTGTAATAGTAAAAGGGAATGTCAAAGGAATGGTAAACCCCTCTGGGAAACGCTCCGGGTTTATTCACTGTCGGTCCGGGTGACCAGAGACTTGCATCGGCAGTACTGCAAATCAAAACGCCTTTAGCTGAATCAACCATGGCGTCAGCGTATTGCGGCTCTTGTTGCCAAGTTGTAAAAGTGGGGGGAAGCGGCATGAATGACCCCAGACCTTCGGCAGTTGTTGCCACTGTTGAATCTGTTTTCCAATTGATCGGATTTATGACAAGACCCACGCTGTCATACAGAACAGGATTGACTCCAACGACACCGGGAGCTTCTGTGTTGTAGGAAATAATTACTCCTGTATCATCCGGGCCCGTGGCAAATTTCAAATGGGGATTACTATCAAGGAAGGCCTGTGTTACAGGATTGCCGATAACATATGCGGCAACCATGTTATTATTTACGTTAGGATTGTTTTTCATGTACCCGGACAAGAGATTATTCAGCACTGTTGCACCTTGCGAATGACCGACTAAAATAAACGGGCGACCGTTGTTGTAATGCTTGATATAGTAGTCGAAAGCCGCAACCGCATCCATTGTCGGTATGCCTGCTATGGCGTTTAAACGGTCGATTGGCGATGAGTTGAATTGCCGGTAGTACGGCGCATATACATTTCCTACGGTTTCAAATGCGGTCGCCTGACGTGCATATGCCGCAGGCGCCTGCGCCAGCATCGTCGGGTCATCAATAGCAGCAAAGTGGGGATTAGTCGGATCGGAACTGGTCCAGGCTGTCGGATAGAGATAAAAGATATCCACTGCTTTTATAGTGGCAGGTATAGAGAGCCAATGTGAAGCTACGGAGTAATCTGTGGCTTGTTGAGCGGACGATGATTTGTTATCTCCGCAGGCTGCAAGTGCAAGACTTACCAAAATTGTAGCGGCCAGAATCAGATATTTTTTTGCATTCATACCCAATCCCCCTTTACATACTTGAAACACTTAGACGGCATATTGTTGCGGATCTCAATACGAGTTCACACAACTGACAAAATCCGCCTGGTCCATTTTCCGCATCCCGCACCAGACAACCGGCCAGTTCGCATAGGTAATCGGCCAGACCATGAAGGGAGTTGTTCGAACTGTATAATTATGCCCAGAAAAATAGTTGCCTTTGTAAAGCGACTGTTTTGCAAAATTTGTAACAAGCATTGGATTAAGCTGCGTCAGGGAATCGTTCAAAAGACCCTGCATGGAGTACGCTGCTGAAAAAGTGTAGTAGTTGCTGAATTGGGCCGGATTGACAGACAGGTCATAGTTCAGGGAGCTGTAATCAATGGCTTTATATGTGTCGCCGGAAAAAGTATATACCTTGAAGGCCGGGTTATTGCCCATCCATGGAGTTATTCCGGGTGTGATTTCAACAATCTCGGAACTGGGCAGAATACGGTATTCGTCCATATGGGTATGACCGGCAAATATCTGCGTTATCAGGCCCGGATAGTTAGCAACCGTACTCAGAAAAGTTGTCTGATAACCCGGCACCCACATCATCGTGGCGGCAGTCGTGATATTCGAAGTTGTAAGGTTGCCGTTTGTAGTGCCAATATCCGCGCCGGGAGGCGCATGCATCAGGAGCCAGACCTTTTTGCCTTTGGCTTTGGCTGAAGCGAGTTTCGTATCAAACCAGTCAAGTTGAGTCTGCGCCGTAGCCGCGGAGGTCGAGTTTTGGGATGAAGGTGTGAATATGACTGTATTGAGGCCGATTACCATCAGATTTGTGCCGGTCGGTTCCGCAGCATAATATCCGGCAGCGGTGAAGGTCGTCAGGAACTCCTGATGGTCCACGATGCCGTTCAGAAATTTTGTGTAAAAATATTCCACCGTATTTACCAGAAAGCTGTTATCCGGGTTCAAACTGCTATCCACGATATTCGGTCCGTAGTTTGCGTATCCATCGATATTTCCAACGGCGAACAGTACCGGAATATTGCCGACGGACGTCCTGACCTGATCCATAAAAAAGGCAACTGTCTTGTCGGTAAAGGACTTCATGGCTGCAACAGCCGTAGCGTCATGAGTCGTTGGAGCGGGTGAGATCCCCAGGTTCGCATAATATTGCGGATAAAACTGCTGTTGGATGCCATGTCCAAGCATGTCGCCGGTAAAAATGATCAGCGGGCTCGCCCCCAGGTTTTGCTTGATATTTGCCAGGGAAAGCACAAGCAAGGGATAGTTGGTGTCGCTTCCCTGGGTGGCACTTCCCCAGGCTGGAGGTGTTGTTATGGACGATGACTGAAAAACAGCCCCCCACTCGCTGTAATCCTTGGCGACAAGCTGCGAGTAAAGCGTAGAATCATAAAGCGGATTGAAATGAACATCCGAGAAAACAACTACCGGGAAGTTGGTACTACTGCTTTTATTGTCACTTCCGCAGCCACAAGCCAGGCAAACAGCTACCAATAGAAGCAAAACAATACTACGGTGGGTTTTCAACATGATGTTTCACCTCTTTCAGTGCCGGCATGCTAATTTTCAGAATTCACAATAATCTCTTCGCCGAAAGACCCCGGATTGTAACCATTTGCCGGTATCGGCTTATTTTCTGACATGGCACTTCTTAACACCCTGACTGGTCGAACCTTCTTAACCTGTGCTGCCAGAGCATATTGCATATCAGAATCTGAATCGCCGTAATAGATATCCACATTGTTACTTTCGATCTGCGGTGTCTTACTGCCCCCATTGGTGCAGAGGAGTGTTGAGCCGGTTAATTGAAAAACCGTATTCATACGATTCTGCATAACCTGGGCATCGTCGCCGGTGCAGGTACGTTTGGTGATAAAAAAGATGCTGTCACCTCTGGTATTATGCATGCTTAACAAGGCTCTGCCGGACTCTTTAGGAATACTGTACTTGTCATGAATCTGATTCATATCCTTCAGAAATTGAGGGTTGTTCTCGTAATCAGTCCCATACTTGTTGGTTCCATTCGGGCCATCCGTATTAGTGGCACCGTAAGTAAAACCAGGGGTAGAAAACAGAACCGTGTCGTCTATATCTAAACCAACTGTGATTTGGTTTGCAGGCAGACTTGACTTCAATGCGTCTAAAGTAATTGTTTTTCCTCCGGCATTGCCGGCCGTATCTGACCCGCAGGAAAACAGCGCCAAGCAGACTAGTAAAGTAAGAATACAGAAATAAAACAGATGTTTTTTAGCTAAAATAAACATAAAAGATCCTTTGTAGTCAGTCTGTCAGTTTGTTCATAGTCAAGGAAATTACTTCCAATCAGGCTACTGTTTTTTATTCTCTGGCAGATTCAACTTGTCCGCCTCCGTAATCCATCCGCCACCCATGGCCTTGTAAACCGAAACAATATTGGTCAGCAGGTTAAATTTAGTCTGGGTAAAAGTCAGTTTGCCGCTGAAAAGCGAACGGTCGGCATCCAGCACCTGCAGATAGTTGGTTGTACCTGCCTCGAACTGCAGCCGTGACAATCTGGAATAATTCTCAATCGAATGTACCTGTCTTTCTTGTGCCTCAAGCTGTTCACGCCCTTTAGTTGTTTTGATCAGGGAATCCTCAACATCCCTGAAACCGGTCAATACCGCTTGTTGATACTGATAAACAGCCT
>JBGSQR010000586.1:0-2108 GCA_041737975.1 Geobacterales bacterium
ACCCTACTGACGCACTGGGTTCCGTTAACAGTTAACAGTTCAGGTGATGGGGTTGTTGCAGTCTTCCACGATATTACCGACATGAAATACGTTGAGAACATGCGCAAGGATTTTGTTGCAAACGTGTCACACGAACTACGAACACCGGTTTCCGTCATCAAAGGCTATGCAGAGACCTTGATGCAGGACAATATGATTGCTTCAGACCCGGTCAAGGCAGAAAAATTTGCCGGTATCATTCACAATCATGCGGAACGCCTGACCAGCCTGATTAATGACATACTGACTCTTTCCTATCTGGAATCCAAAACCGCAATACTGGAACTGAACTCTCTCGATGTCAGCGGTACCACCAACAAAGCCTGCATGCTCCTGGCAGACAACGCTGCAGCCAAGAAGATTAACCTGCTTAACGAAGTCGGCCCCGGTATAGCTAGAGTAATGGCAGACCAGGGGCGACTGGAGCAGGTCATGGTCAACCTGATTGACAATGCAATCAAGTACACACCGGAAGGTGGCAGTATCAGAATATTTGCCGAACAAAGCTCAGACTCGGTAAAACTGTCCGTAGAAGACAGCGGTATCGGCATCCCTCCCAAGGATCAAAACAGGATATTTGAGCGTTTTTATCGAGTTGACGCCGCACGCAGCCGCGAACAGGGGGGTACCGGCCTAGGCCTTTCCATTGCAAAACATATTATGCAGCTGCATGGCGGCGAGATCACGGTCACCAGCACACCTGGTAAAGGTTCGACATTCACCTGTACGCTGCGGACTGCATGACTCTTTCCTCCTTTTACGGGAAGGGCTGGTGGCTGGGCAAAGCAATAATCCAACACATTAAATAAGGTCCTTTGGAAAATCCGAAGGGCCTTTGCTGTGTCGACAACCTCCCCCTCCCCTCCACAAGTGAAGGGTGAATCAAGATTTAACCAACATTTTCCATCTCTGTAACATTTCTGTAACAGTGGTATGCTATTAATAGCAACATGTCTGAAACAAATTAACAGAACGTACAATTAACGGAGGAAAAAATGCTTAAGAAGTCGATTGTTACAGTTGCGTTGCTAGCCCTTACTGCAGTATCCGCTCACGCTGAAAAAACCCACGTTGACAGCAAAATCAAGAAGTATACCGCTACGGCAGGCGTAGCGGGCAATCTGAACAGCATCGGTTCAGACTCCCTCAACAACCTGATGACCTACTGGGCTGAGGGCTTCAAAAAGAAGTATCCAAACGTGAACATCCAGATTGAAGGCAAAGGTTCCAGCACTGCACCACCTGCTCTGATTGCCGGCTCTGCACAGCTCGGCCCCATGTCCCGCGAAATGAAACCATCTGAAATTGAGCAGTTTGAAAAGAAATTCGGATACAAACCGACCAAGATCGGCGTAGCACTTGATTCACTTGCAGTTTTTGTCAACAAAGACAACCCGATCAAGAGCCTTTCCCTTGACGAAGTTGATGCCATCTTCTCCAAAACCCGTAAGCGCGGTGTTGCTGAAATCACAACCTGGGGTCAGGCCGGTGTGACCGGTAATCTGGCAGCAAAACCGATCAGCCTCTACGGTCGGAACTCTGCATCAGGAACTTATGGCTACTTCAAAGAACACACACTGAAAAATGGCGACTACAAAAATACCGTTAAAGAGCAGCCAGGTTCGGCATCAGTTGTTGAAGGTGTAGCCAAGGACATCGCGGCCATCGGCTACTCCGGTATCGGCTATGCAACTTCAGGTGTAAGAGCACTGCCTCTCTCCAATAAAAAAGGTGGTCCTGTTGCTGAAGCTAACTATCAGAACGTATTGAACGGAAAATATCCACTCAGCCGTATGCTTTATGTTTACGTTGCCAAGAAGCCTGGTCAGCCACTGCCAAAGATCACTGAAGAGTTCATCAAGTATGTCCTCTCCAAAGAAGGTCAGGAAATCGTAGTTAAAGACGGTTATGACCCACTGACCGCCAAGCTTGTGGATAATCAACTGAAGGCACTGAAATAAACCATTCCCTTCTCCCTGAGGGAGAAGGTGGCCGCAGGCCGGATGAGGGGGCACTAGTGAGAAATATATCACCTTTGCCCCCTCACCCTAGCCCTCTCCCTCAGGGAG
>JBGSQR010000610.1:0-5440 GCA_041737975.1 Geobacterales bacterium
TGCATCCATGGCACCTTCTGCTTTACCTGCTCCAACTATTGTATGAAGTTCATCGATGAAAAGTATAATCCGGCCCTGGGCCTCTTTTACCTCATTGAGAACTGCTTTTAACCTTTCTTCAAATTCTCCACGATATTTTGCACCGGCAATTAATGAACCCATGTCGAGAGCAAAGACTGTTTTGTCTTTTAGGCCTTCTGGGACATCGCCACGCACAATGCGTTGTGCCAGACCTTCCACAATAGCGGTCTTTCCAACACCAGGCTCACCAATCAGTACCGGATTGTTTTTTGTTTTTCTGGATAAAATTCGTATTACTCGACGGATATCTTCATCTCGACCAATAACCGGGTCCAATTTATCTCCACGAGCCATTTTTACGAGATCACGGCCATATTTTTCCAGTGCTTCATAACTTGCTTCCGGGTTATTGCTCTGCACACGTTGATTTCCACGAACATCAATCAAAGTTTTGAGGAATTTTTCCCTTTCGATTCCGGCCTGTTTCAGCATTTTACCTGAAGAAACTTTATCTCCTTCTGCCAGTAGTGCAATAAACAGATGTTCTACTGAAACATATTCATCTTTAAGTCTTTTTGCTTCATGTTCAGCTGAAACAAGTATCCGAGATAGTCTTTGAGAAATATATATTTTACCCGGTTCGGCTCCAGGGCCTGAGACGCTCGGGCGTTTGTCAAGTTCGCTTTCAACAGCTTTTTTAAGTATTTCAGGTTTAATATCCATGCGCTGAAGCAGCTTAGATATCAGGCCATCCGGTTGGCTTAAAAGAGCCCACAACAGATGTTCCCCATCAACTTCAACGTGACCATGGTTTACTGCCTTGTTTTGTGCTTCAGCAAAGGCTTCCTGCGATTTTTGAGTAAGTTTGTTAAAATCCATAATCTGCACCTTTTGAAACATATTGATTTATAACAGCTACTACTTAGTTAATCACTTGGTACAGTAAAGTCAAGAACAGGTGGTCTTTTACAAATTTTTAAAATACTTATGGTTGTGGGAAATTTTGATAATGGGGACAGGCTTAAGCTGCAGATAGTTTTGATATGATAGTCAGAAAGTTTTTTGTCAGAACTGGATGTAGTTCTGTACCTGATAAACTATTCATCATTTCAATAATTAAATTTAAATCCAGTGAATCACGGTATGAACGTCGTGTGCGCAACGCATCGAAAATATCTGAAATGGTAGTTATCTGGCTACAGATGTTTTGCTGCCATCCAGTTGGTACAGACGGATAACCAGACAGATCGTATTTGAGGTGATGCTCAAATGCATTTATCGCTGCCAGCCTTGATACTCCTGGCACACCGAAGAGGTAACTGGCTCCTTTAATTGGGTGTGACTGCATGATTTCAAATTCCTGTTCAGTTAATGCTTCATTTTTTGTAAGAATTTCCTCAGGTATAAATAGTTTGCCAATATCATGAAGCATGCCGGCTACTCCGATATCATTCAACAGTGGACCATCAATACCGAGCAAGGAAGCCTGGGCAATATTGAGAATGCTGACATTGGTTGAATGTGTGAAAGTGTATTCGTCAGCTTGTCGCAGTGCAGCCATAACAAGCAAAGCCTGACCTTCCTGACGATAAGCTTCCACAAAAGATGAGACAATTTCGATGACTCCGTTAATCTTGAGCTTATGACGAAGTTTAACGGTTTCATAGATTTCCCTGAATCGGTCTATTTCAGCTTGAGGCATTTCTGCAATTGTAATTGGTGCCTTTATCTTGGGTGACTCATGTGAACCGTCTGCTGTTAAAGAGTTTGATTCACCGTTTTGTAGATCAGTATATTCATTGATCCCGCCTGGACTTGAAGTTTGTCTTACTTCAAGCCAGCCAAGGCGAATATGTTCGGTGGAATTTATCTCTTTTGAGGAATCTGCACCTTGCCTCGATAGTGCCGTTATAAATTGATTTATTTCATTGCGGTTAACTCCCTGGATCAATCTTATATGTCCTATACCTCGTGCTGAAAGGATCTGTGCAAAACGGTTTAGGAACAGACTGAGTTCTTGGGGTTGTCCTTCAATCACTATTTCATTTTCGATGATAACCAGAGAAAACTCACTTCGCTCTTCCAGTGCTTTGTTTAAACTGTTGTATGCTTGATGAGAGAGACGAACAACCTGAGGGTGTTCCATATTATACAGAGAGGCATTGGCCGTCGCAGACAGTAGATGTCTTATGAAATCTTTGATATACGAAATGTTATCACTCAAGGGGTCTTCTCCACCATCTGTTTAAGTGTTTCGGATGCTTGTATGGCAATATCACCAGTTCCGGAAGACAGTTGGAGTAATACCGGTCGGGCAATTTCAGCAGGGTATAGACGCAGTGAGCGGACCACTTCTTGCTTAAGTTTGTTGAGCTGTCTTCCATTTAGCAGGCTTTTGGAGGCAAGCAATTTTGCTAACTCAGGAAGTGCTTCTACCTTACCAATTTCACTTAAAGCTTGTATGGCAGCACTTTTAAATTCACATTCGATGCTGTTGAATCCAGGTTTTGCTATAATAGCTATTAGTTTTTTGTAAACATCAACTGAGCGGCTTCTTTCTGCAAGATTTATGGCTGCAAGTTGTGTTTCTTTGTCATTACTGTTCATATCGTAAAGAATTTGACGTTCAGCTCCTGGGTCCTGAAAATGCAGACATGTGCGAAGAGCCTCCTGGCGTACACGATTGTTTGTATGATGCATGAGGTGGCGGATATGTTCAAGAACAGTGCTGTCATTGAGTGTGCGAAGAATAATGATTAGATTTCGTAATACGAACCAACGATTATCAGAGAGGCGAGACAGGATGTGATCACGTGCCCGTATTCCAAATTCCTGTATTCTATCCATAAGGAAGCGCCGCAGAGACAGGTTATCCTCTTCGGCCAGCCTATCCAGTAAAACTTCAATAAAAGGTTCACCTATTACTTTTATTAAGCTGTTAATATTGTCATATTTTGATTTACCCCAGGTGGTTAATCCAACCAACATTTCCTCAAGGCATTCTCTCGAAGTATAGTTGCTACGAAGGCTTTTACGAATTTTAGGAGGTAACTCTGGTGCGTCACATTGTAAGACAAGGTGGATTAGTTGTTCGTAATCTCCTGTTTGTAAAAGGTAATAATAGGAGTCACTGAGATTGTTGACCAACACTTGGTTGTATTCTCCATCTGCATCAAGTCGCATTAGCTGGAGAATAATCTCGGATACGTGATTTTCCAGTAAATTGCCATCTAGTGTTGAAGTTATTTCTCTGGTTTCAAGTTCACTTAATATGGAGGGTGGCTCGGAGGAGACAATTCGCTCTAGCAAAGCTTGATATGATTCAGGAGTAAAATCTTCTGCTTCATGTTCACAAAAGATACCTTTTATTCTCTGATTAATTTCAATGATATTTTGGGATTTTCTGGTGAGTTCGTTTTGTCGATCAATAGCATGAGAGCTTAGTTTCTGGATCAAACTTAAATAACCTGACGGCAAATTCAAACGGGCTTGTTTAGCATCTTCCTGTGTAGAAATTAACATCTTTTCGGAAAAACGAGATAAGACCTCTTCAGCTACAACTTCACCGGATATAGACTTAACATCAAAACAGTTGCTGAGAAACTTTTGTCGCAACTCCGGGTTAAGATTGTTGACAAAAATAGCAAGCTTGTCATAGCTTTTGGGTTGTAATGTTAATGACTTGGTATCTGAGTTCTTAAGTTGTTGTTCAACTTTAGACAATGCATCAATAAAGGTAACTTGAGCTTCTAAACCAGATGTGTCCAGTAGTCTGTTAAGTTGTTTTGCAAGTGCTTCTGGGTCTATATCATCTTCAGTTAATATGTCTTTAGATGAATAGTTGTTTCCCAGTGTTCCCTGGATAAGATTACGGGTGAAGGTCTCCCATAAATCTTTTTGAGGCTGTTGGAGTTTGTTTGCTGATATCGACTCAGCTTCGGTTGCGTTGAAAAGATCGTATTGAATTGGTTTGATCGAAATGGAGCTAATTCTGGATTTTTCCCAAACTGCGGATATGCCACCATATTTTAGCAGTTCCTCACGTTTTAGGCTTAATATTATATTGAAATTTCTAAGCTCATCCGCTTTTAAGCCTGGATGCAGTATTAATGCGCCAATACCATGTTCATAAAGTATTTTTGCAAAATCCTTAAAAACTATATTTTTTTTATCCAAAATTACATCGCCTACAACCAGTGAGTCGCGTGCTATAGCGATCAAGATACAGTTGTCATGTGTAAAAAGTTTATTGTAGAAGGTGATTACCTTGTTGAAGGAAGCTTCTATTACAGGATGTTCTTTCGGGTAGGAGCGGAAATTTCGGTGAGCGATATTTAGTTCAATTATCAGAGCACTGAGATGCTTGGAGTCGAAAACAGTTTTGGGTATTTCGGCCTGTTTATAATCCACAATTTGCCTTGATTGCTAACGTTAATATATTTTGAATTTGTCATTATATAGCAAAAAAAATATTATTCTTCAAAACATTAAATTTTGATTTCCTGTAAAGAATTTCTTGGAATGACTTTTGAAATTTGAGTATGTTTTTTTATGGGCAAATAGCATATCTTATAATTGGTTCGATTATAAGTGATAGGGGTAATTAATGTTAAAAGACAGATCATGTGGTGTGCTTCTGCATCCGACCTCTTTGCCTGGGCCAGAGGGAATAGGTACCTTGGGTGATGACGCCAGGCGCTTTATTGACTTACTGTCTAGTGCCGGTATTTCTTTTTGGCAAATTTTGCCACTATCGCCACCGGCATGTGGTGATTCACCTTATTCATCTTTTTCAGCATTTGCAGGCAACCCGCTTCTTGTTGATCTTTCTCAGATCGTTTTAGAAGGCGATCTGCCTGAGTTCACTAGTCAGCCAAATTCTCATGGAAATCGGATTGATTTTGCGACTGTAACAGAGTTAAAGATGGAACTTCTCAGAAAAGCCGCCACAACTTTTCTTGAAGGTAATAAGTGCCAGCGGATGGAGTCTTTTTGGCATTTTTGCGACACAACTCCTTGGTTGCATGACTATGCATTGTTTATGGCATTAAAAAGTCATTACAATGATGTAAGTTGGCATAAGTGGCCTGTAATAAGCGCTAATTTAAATCCGGGAGTTTATGAAAAGTTTTCAGTGGAGTTGGGGCCAGAAATTGGCATTCAGAAGTATATCCAATGGCAGTTTTATCGTCAATGGCAGGCACTGCGTACCTATGCTAACTCTCAAAAGATTAAACTCATAGGTGATCTTCCTATTTTTGTCGCCTTCGATTCTGTAGATGTTTGGCGCAATCGGAAGTTGTTTCTACTAGATGATAGCGGAAAACCAAGATCTGTGGCCGGGGTGCCACCTGATTATTTTAGTTCGAACGGACAGTTGTGGGGTAATCCTCTATATGACTGGGATATACACTGCAAT
>JBGSQR010000611.1:0-4433 GCA_041737975.1 Geobacterales bacterium
GGCTGGGCGGCTACCGGGAATCCGGTGAGCCTGTCTGGACACTGGATGGTCTCAATGAAGTGCTGTCGCCGCATTTTCGCATGCTGGGTGAACCACGTGATGTACCGTTTGTGATCCGTGAGACACGGCGTAAGTTCCAACATACAGTCGCGCAGTTGACGGCCTGGGAGTTGAAATAGATATGGATACATGTTTTGATTTTGATCTGCCAATTGATCGCAGCAACACCGACAGCGAAAAATGGGACAAGTACAAGGGGCGCGACATTATTCCGTTGTGGGTGGCGGATATGGATTTTCGGTCCCCACCGGCGGTTATTGATGCTCTGCATCAGCGGGTCGATCATGGTGTGTTCGGTTATACGGCCGCACCGGACTGCCTGGTGGAAACGGTAGTATCATACCTGAAAACTGAATATGGCTGGGTTGTTGAACCGTCCTGGCTGGTCTGGCTGCCGGGGTTGGTTTGCGGTCTGAATGTGGCCTGCCGGGCCGTTGGTGTTCAGGATGATGAGGTAATTACCTTTACTCCGGTCTATCCTCCTTTTATGACTGCGCCGGTCTTGTCAGGACGAACAGCCGTAAAGGTGCCGCTTAAGCAGAATGGGGATCGCTGGGAAATGGATCTGGATGCATTGGAAACGGCAATTTCGCCACGTTCCAGAATGTTGATGCTCTGTAATCCGCATAACCCGGTCGGGCGAGTCTGGACAAAAGAGGAGCTGACCGGTTTGGCTGATCTGGCTGAACGCCACGACCTGATTATTTGCTCGGATGAGATTCATGCCGGCCTTGTGCTGGACAAGGATAAACGTCATATTCCCATCGCCATGCTTTCGGATACAATTGCATGCCGTACAATCACACTTAACGCGCCCAGCAAAACCTTCAACATCCCCGGCCTGGGCTGTTCTTTTGCCGTAATTTCTGAGCAACTGCTTCGGAAACAGTTTCAAAAGGCCATGGCCGGGATTGTGCCACACGTTAACCTGCTAGGCTATAGTGCCACCCAGGCGGCTTACAGCAATGGTGAAAAATGGCGACTGGAGCTGATTGAATATCTGCGCGGTAATCGGGATCTGGTAATGCAGGAACTTGGCAGTCTGCCCGGTTTCCATGTGACACATGTCGAGGCTACCTATCTGGCCTGGATCGATGTCAGAAAGAGCGGCATTGATCATCCGGCAGAGTTTTTTGAAAAGCATGGAATAGGTCTTTCCGATGGGGTATCTTTCGGTCTGCCTGGGTTTGTCAGACTCAATTTCGGTTGTCGGCGTGAACTGCTCAAAGAAGCATTAAAGCGTATGAAAGCAGCGGTTTGTTTTTAACTTTTCTGGATTAAGAAGGAGAATATATGTCGTTTACATGGAATGATAATCTCGCTGTGGGGGTTGAAGAAATAGATGAGCAGCACAGGGAAATTTTTGCCCGTTTTGACAAGCTTTCACTTGCCTGTCAGGAACAGCATGGCGGTGATGTGGTAAAGGAACTAATTGATTTTCTTCATGAATATGTGGAAAAACATTTTGCCGCAGAAGAGGCTTTGATGCAGAAACTCGCATATCCCGGCCTTGCTGTTCAGCTCGAGCAGCATGCTGCCTTCAGAAAGGATCTTGATGCTCTAACGGTAGAAAACGAGCAGGGAATGGACGCCCATAAACTTTCCCTGGCAGTGGATAGAAGGCTGGTACAGTGGTTCATTCTGCATATCCGCAATCTTGATAGTGAGATGGCGCAATTTGTAAAGTCACATAAAAACTAGAACGTTGCCGGAGTGATTTATGGAAGAACGTATAAATGAGCTTGAACTGCGCTTCATGCAGCAGGAAAATACCATACAGGAATTGAGTGATACGGTTTACAGACAGGAACAGGCTATTGTTCGTCTGGAACGTGATTTGGGTATTCTGGCCCAGCAGTTGAGGACTGTCGCTTCAGTAAGTACGGGTGAGGTTGATGTGGATGAGAGGCCGCCCCATTACTAGATGGGGATGTTGATACCCAGTACTTCATTGATTTTTTGTTCCAGCTTGTTCATCTGGTATGGCTTCTGGATAAAATAGGCCAAGCTCTTTTCAATAAATTTGTCGGCAATGTCCTGTTCACCAAAACCGCTGGAAATAATTATTGGCAGGTCAGGATTCATCCGGCGTAGCTGAAGGAAAGTTTGTTCACCATCCATCCGTGGCATTGTCAGGTCAAGTAACACGCAAACAATTTCACCGGCGCTCTCTTTGTATCTCTCAATAGCTTCTATTCCGTCAGAAGCCATCAAGACCTTGAAACCGAACATTTCCAGCATGGTGCTGACCATGTGGCGGATAATTTCTTCATCATCAACAAGCAGAACTGTGCCGGTCATATTCATGCCTGGTTGCTCATACACAGCCTGGGCTAGGGTGCTGTTTTCAGAACAATTTGCCGCCGGCAGATAAACTGTGAATGTGGAGCCTTTGCCCGGCTCACTTTGGACAGTGATTGTCCCTTTATGGCCGCGAATAATGCCGAGAACGGCAGACATGCCCAGTCCACGTCCGGTGAATTTAGTTGTGAAAAAAGGTTCAAATATCTTGGCTTGCGTGTTTTTATCCATTCCGCAGCCGGTATCAGTTACCTGTATATAGACGTATTTGCCTTCCGGCAGATTGTCATCAATCCATGCTTTGGAAAAAAATGACCGGTTGCAATCCACTACACCGGTTTGAATGTTGATGTTGCCGTTGTTATCCTCAATTGCTTCTGATGCATTGATTACCAGGTTCATGATGATCTGACAAAGCTGGGTTGAGTCAGCTTTTACGCAGGGTAGTTCGTCCGCCAGTTCCAGGTTCAGTGATGCTTTTTTAGATACGGAAACATCAAGCAGGGCGGTGATTTCGCAGATAGACTTGTTAATCTCCAGCGGTTCAATTATAAAGTGTCCCTTGCCGGAATAGGCCAGCATCTGATGGGCCAGGTCCGCAGCTCTTCGGGCCGCATGCTTGATTTCATGGATATAGTTGCCGCTGGACTGGCCTGAAGTCATGGTCATTAGTGCCAGATCTGCATTTCCAATAATCGCCATCAGAATATTATTGAAATCATGGGCAATACCACCGGCCAGAACACCCAGGCTTTCTAGTTTCTGTACATGCAGCATCTGCGATTCAATCAGCTTTTTCTGATCCTCCAGCCGTTTTTCTTCTGTGGCATCACGTCCAATAACCAGCAGATGCGGTTTGCCTTCAACAAAAAAACGGGACAGGAAATATCTGGCAGCAACTTGCTTTCTAAAAGTTGTGATAAGTTCTGTCTCAATTGGTCGTGCAATGCCGTCGGTCAGAACTCTTTCTGCAATTTCCGTAATGCCCGCATTCTTCCATGAATCAAGCTTTCTGAAGTTCTGCCGGAGCATTTCCTCAATGCTTCCTCCAGATATGTCAGCAGCGGCCTGATTAACCAGTAGACAGTTTCCAGAATCTACTTCAAAAACCCGTATGCCCATGGGTGAGCTTTTCAGCAGTGTTTCAACAAAGGCTAAAGCTCTGCTGTTGTCATCTTCACTTTTTTTGCGGGCTGTTATATCAAAAAAAATTGTTGCAAAACCATCTTTGTCCCATGGAATTGCGGAGATGCTGAACTGCTTTTGCAACGGTTCGAAATAGGCTTCAAAATCAACCGGCTTGCCGGTGGAAACAACTGAGAAATACTCTTTCAGGTAAGGAGCCTGGTCAGTGCCATAGGCCTGGGTAGCCAGTTCTCCAAGCACCTTGTCGCGGCGAATACCGAGCGTCTTGACATAGGAGCTGTTTACGTCTTCAATAATATAATCTTTGGCGCTGCCATCCGGGTTCAGGACAATCCGGTGCAGGGCAACGCCCTCGTTCATTCTTTCAAACAGTTGACGGAAACGGCTTTCACTCTGTTTTAGTGCCTCTTCTGCTTTGTCATGTTCTCTTAGCAGTATATTGTTTTTGAGGCTGATGGCAATGGCGGCGGCAAGTGGCTCTAGAATGCTTGCATGTTCAGAGAAATCACGCTGTGAAATCGACCCGAGCCCAAGTATACCGATTACACTGTTGTTATGCATGAGAGGGAAGGCTGCAAAAGAGCGCATACCTGCTTTTTTGCACTCATGCCAGGTGCAGCTGGGGTCAGAGAGGATGTCAATGCTGTAGACCGGTTTGCCATTACGTGTGGCAATGCCGCACAGGCACTCGTCAATTTTGTGTTGAGGGGGGCTCTCCTGACTTACCTTATCGTCATTTCCAATGGTCGCCACCAGATTCAGATCGTCATTGTCGCGAACAAAGAGCAAAACCAGATCTGGTTTGATCGTCCTGTAGATCAGCTCGATGATTTCTTTGTTGAAATGACTGTTCATGGTATTGCCACCATAGATTGCTGGAAATTTGCAGGGGAGAAGTGCTAATTGTTTTATTAGGCGGGATGATA
>JBGSQR010000634.1:0-3303 GCA_041737975.1 Geobacterales bacterium
TATCACCGCTTCGGTGCAGGGAATTACGGTCAATCTGCCCAAGGCCAGCGCAGCGGTCAGCAAGATCAAGCCGACCACCAAGGCGATTACGATTTCAGCCGAAGGGACGATCTATCTGGACAGTTTTCCGGTCAGCCTGCCGGTACTGGAGCAGCGTCTTCGACAGTTAAAGGCTTCGGACCCGAATCTGCCGGTGCTGGTGCGCGGTGATGAGAAGAGTTCCTACAAGAGTGTGATCGAAGTTCTTGATCTGCTGCAGAAGCTTGAGATAACCCAGCTGGGACTGGTTACTCAAAAGCTAGTCAAATAGTTTTTCGTCCGGAAAGGGTGCTTTTCCCCCCTGGCGGCGTTAATCTTCGGCTTTGTTTGTGCGGCGTACTTGTGTACGCCTCCGCGCAAATCCTAGATTTACTTGCCAGGAGAAAAAATCTCCGCTTTCCAAATCGAAAAATAAAATTCTTATAAATTATGCCGGGTGTTCATAAATGGCCAAGAAAAAGAAAAGCAGCAAATCAAATATAAACAGATTCCTGATACCTGGTGCTGTAATTCTGGTGGTGTTGTTGGGGATTGGCCTGGTGGTCAAGATTATCCTGGCCCCCACGGGTCAAGGGAAAAAGGAAAAGATTCAGGTTATTACCCTGATCAAACCGCCACCGGATCAACCCAAAGAGAAGCTGCCGGAACCGGAGGTGCCTAAAGAGGTGCCCAAGCAGACGATTGCAGAACCTCAGCAGATAGATCAACTGCAGGATTCCAATGAACCGCCAGCCGGTGCCGACCTGGGTGTTGAAGGCGAGGGTGGTTCCGGTTCGGACGGATTCGGTCTGAAGGGTGGTATCAATGGTGGCAGGAGTGTCACAGTCGGTGGCGGTGGGAACCGTATGTCATTGATGGCCAAATACGGCTGGTACAACAGTAAAATCCAGGATGAAATCAAGGTTCAGGTTCGCAAACGTCTTGAGCAGGATGGCAAGGTGCCCAAGGGGAAGTTTGAAGCCAAGGTTCATATTGTGCTTGACCGCCAGGGTAAAATAATAAAATCCCAACTGGTGGCTTCTTCGGGAAACGACAAAATGGATGACGTAATTAAAAAAACTTTGCCAGGCTTGAAGATAAGTCAGCCACCACCGGAAGGCATGCCTTCCGGTATGACACTACGGCTGACCTGGCAAGGGTGATGTAATTCGGATATTGACATAGGTAATTAATTTCAGGAAATGGAGATCAGATAAATTATGCGACACAACTTGGTTTTATCCTGCATGTTGATTCTTAGTCTTGCCGGTGCTGCAGAAGTTATTGCCGATACCGGTGCCGCTGCGCCGGTTGGAGTTGCAGGTCTGGCAGACTTGTTGAAAAGCAAGGGGCTGCTTACAGCCGACGAGTACAAAAAATTTCAGGATCAGACTGCGGTTGATAAAAGTCAGCAGTCCAACATCAAGCTGTTGGTTGACCTTTTGCGCTCTAAAGGCAGCCTGAGTAACGATGAGGCTGCGGCTTTTCTTGAAAAACTAAACCTTAATCAGCAGGAAGACGTTGCTACTCAGGAGAAAGCTGCCAAGGCAGCAGCTGTGGCGCTAAAGGCCAGATTAGCCAAGGAAGCAGAGGAAGCGGAAAAAGCCAAATGGCCGTTTCTTTCCGATGAAGAGTTAAAAACCAGCCTGCTGATATTGCGGGAGCAAGGGGTGCTGGGAAATGATGAGGCTGCTCAGATCGGACAGAGAATCGGCAAGAAATGGAACCCGTCCGATGAAGATGAACTGGTAGCCGGACATGATCTGGAAATCGAATATAACAAGACAACTCTGCCTAAGGAGGGATTGCTTGATAAACTCAATCCTCTTCAGCGTCGCGATATAATTACCAAAGAAGAATCTGAACGGATTAAGGCTCGTTTCCTTAACAAACTTGCTTTGGAAAGGGTTACCAACGATATCGGTTTGGACCTACGGAGAGAAGTCAATACGCAAGTTGCCGAAAAGGTAATTTCTGTGCCTGAGTGGGTACGTCGTATCAAGTTGAGTGGTGACATGCGTTTGAGATACGAGGGGGATTTCTTTGATGAAGGTAACGCTGCCTTTGGAAAACCCGATAAAACTACTGAAGTACTCAATAGCACTAATGATCGTCATCGTTTACGAATAAGGGCCAGGCTGGCAGCTACAGCAAAAGTAAATAACGAACTGGAAGTTGGTATTGGTCTGGCAACAGGCAATACTACTGATCCGGTATCCACTAATGCAACACTTGGAGATTCGTTGAACAAAAAAAGTTTTACGATGGATCAGGCATATCTTAAATGGACTCCCACACCCAGCGTGACCTTGTGGGGCGGACGTTTTGCAAATCCCTGGTTTTCAACCGATCTGGTATGGGATCAGGACGTTAATTTTGACGGTGTGGCTGTATCATACAAACCGCAATTGACGTCTAAAACCAGCCTGTTCATGACCGCAGGTGCCTTTCCAATCCAAGAAGTGGAAATGTCCAGTCACGATAAGTGGCTGTTTGGCGGCCAATTGGGAGTGAAATATCAGCAGGAAGAGAAACTGACAGCCAGGCTGGCAGTAGGCTACTACCATTTTGAAAATACGGTAGGTGTTGCAAATGATACATCCGGAACCGGCAGCAATGACTGGACCGCTCCTCTGTTTCAGCAGAAGGGCAATAGCCTGATGGATATTGATCCTTCCGCCTCTGTAATTAAGACCGCATATGCCTCTGAATTCAGGGAACTGAACTTGACCGGATCGCTGGACCTTGGTTACTGGCACCCTGTCAGGGTGATACTGGCAGCAGATTATGTTAACAATATCGGCTTTAGAAAAGCCGACGTGGAAGCACGGAGAGGTGCAAGTGTACTTAAGGAAACGGAAGGTTATCAGTTCGGCGTTACGGTCGGACATCCGCAAACTACTGAATCTGGACAGTGGAAAGGGCTCCTTTATTACAAACACCTTGAAAGTGATGCCGTGATGGATGCTTTCACCGATTCCGACTTTCATTTGGGAGGCACCAATGCCAAAGGTTGGATTATGGGTGGTGATCTGGGTATAAATAAAAATTTCTGGCTTTCAACCCGCTGGTTTACCGCTAATGAAATCAGCGGACCGCCGCTGAGGATTGATGTTTTTCACTTTAATATCAATGCGAGGTTTTAATGACCGGCATCATTGGACAAATTAAACGCAAAAAAAAGAGCTTTATGGCAGACAGTCGAATGCTGGGTCTGGTACTTTTGTTAGTACTAACTTTTATCGGTGACTATACTCATGCTGTTGACAGTAATTTGATTTCCTC